>CAZYOT010000011.1:0-19182 GCA_964649305.1 uncultured Bdellovibrionales bacterium | reverse complement strand
CTTAAGAGCAGTTTCAAAGTCAGCTCCTTCTTTGTCGATTTTGTTAATAAAACAGATACGAGGCACATTGTACTTGTCAGCCTGACGCCATACGGTCTCAGACTGGGGTTCTACACCTTCCTTACCATCAAATACCACTACACCACCATCAAGCACACGGAGAGAACGCTCTACCTCTACGGTAAAGTCTACGTGACCTGGAGTATCAATGATGTTGATCTGATGATCCTTCCAGTAACAAGTAGTAGCGGCTGAAGTGATAGTGATACCACGCTCACGCTCCTGTTCCATCCAGTCCATAGTAGCCTCACCTTCGTGCACTTCTCCAATCTTGTGAGTAATACCAGTATAAAACAACACACGTTCTGTGGTTGTGGTTTTACCGGCGTCGATATGAGCGATGATACCGATGTTACGAAATTGCTCGAGAGGTGTTTTCTTAGCCATACAAAAAATTTAGTTTTTTACACGTAGATAAATAATAATGGAATCTTCTTAAAGCAAAAAGCTTCTCGAAAGAAGCTCTAGGCAAAGTGAGCGAAAGCCTTGTTGGCTTCAGCCATACGGTGAGTGTCTTCGCGCTTCTTCATAGCGGTTCCAGTCTTGTTAGAAGCGTCGATAAGTTCGTCAGCAAGCTTTTCAGCCATACCCTTACCCTTCTTATTGCGGTACTGGTACCTGGTAGTTAGCACCACCAACGCGACGGCTCTTCAACTGAAGAAGAGGGGCAACGTTCTTGATGGCCTGCTCAAAAGTGTTGAGACCGCCCTTCTTGGTGCGATCATGGATGATATCAAAAGCATCGTAGATAATTCTTTCTGCAGTGCTCTTCTTACCATCCCACATGATCATTCCAATGAAATGACCTACCAAAGGGTTACCGTACTGAGTGTCCGGCTTCCATTCTCGTTTAAATTGTCGCTTTCTTCGTGGCATAAAAACTAGGTTTTAGGTGATAGTGAATAGGTTTTAGGTCCTCTGTAGTAGTCAGTGTTGGGCAGTATCTTCGGTCTTAAGTTCTAGCAACTACTCCCTACCAACTAACAACTTATTTAATCTTTTTTCTTTTCCTTCTTGGCTCCGTACTTGCTACGGCTCTGCATACGCTTCACACCAGCTGAGTCAAAGACTCCACGCACTACGTGATAACGTACACCCGGAAGATCCTTCACACGTCCTCCACGAATCATGACGATTGAGTGTTCCTGAAGGTTGTGACCTTCTCCTGGGATATAGGCAGTTACTTCCATGCCGTTGGTCAAACGTACACGAGCAATTTTACGAAGAGCTGAGTTTGGCTTCTTAGGAGTAGTAGTAGAAACCTTGAGACATACTCCACGCTTGAAAGGACTTTCGTGCTTAGTATCGCGGTTACGAAGAGTATTTAAAGAGTAAGCCATAGCAGGAGACTTGGTCTTCTTTACCAAGGGCTTACGAGGTTTTTTAATGAGTTGATTGATAGTTGCCACAGGACAGTTACGTGTAGTCTATTAATTACGATTTCGATTCAAATGAAAAAAGCCAGAGGCTTTTCCGTGTAATCCCTATAATAGGGAATGCTTTGGATATTGTCAACCCCGTTAGAAGTAATCATCACGTACTACATCGATATCTCTG
This sequence comes from uncultured Bdellovibrionales bacterium, assembly GCA_964649305.1. GTDB lineage: Bacteria > Patescibacteriota > Minisyncoccia > Moranbacterales > UBA1568 > UBA1568. The sequence continues at coordinate 17,565 of CAZYOT010000011.1, read as the reverse complement.
TACATGATTCCCAAATTTCACTATTTCCTCATTATATAAGTCTTTTTTACTTCTAACGGGGTCAACCTTTACCCGCCTCATTGCGAAGCTATTGGCGGGCCGTTACTTATTTGAAGCCAAAAAAATTATCAAGCTATAGCCAAGCTAGAATTGCTTCGGGGCAGGGTACTTCATAGAAACCGCAAGACTTATACGAGAATTCCCACGAAAAATCCCAAGGTAGTGTAGATAAAAAGGCTTATTGGATAGGAAAAGAAGAAAATAATAATAAAAAGCAGGAAAAGACCATACTGCTCAAGAAGCAACTCTACTCGCTCTGGCAAATTAAATACTGTATACAGCAGTTTTGACCCATCCAAGGGTGGAATAGGGAGCAGGTTAAAACAGCCCAAAATCACATTCCAAAATATGACCAGGAGAAGAAGTCCAAAAACCACCGCACTGAAAGAACCCGAAAGAGCCTCCCCAAAAAGCTGAAATCCTTCCATAAAGCCTACTCTACCCCCAATCACTCCATAGAAGCGGCTGATGATATCCGCCTTAGCCAGTGTACCTAGTGGAAGAAGAAGCGCTGTACAGGTAGCCAGTAAAGCAATCAAGAAGTTTGTGGCTGGCCCTGCAAGCGCTACCAGGACCGGTCCCCACTTCTGATTCCGGAGGTTGTAGGGGTTATACGGCACTGGCTTAGCCCAACCAAAAGCAAACCCCGTACTCATGATAAGGAGAATTGGGAGAATAACTGAACCAAACGGATCGATATGCTTGAGAGGATTTAAGGTCAGTCTACCGGCGTATTTAGCGGTCAAATCCCCTAGCCACAAAGCCACTACTCCATGAGAAATTTCATGAATAATCACTGAGTAGATCAGGGTAGCAATATAAAAGGCAATGAGAACTACTTCTTGAGACATACAATACCAATTTAAAGTAAAATAATGAGAACTAAGTGGGTCCTGCCCCGTAGCTATTCCAAGAAAAATTTCCCTCTAATAAAGCATCTTAAGACGTAGTCGCCACTCGGCGGACATAGCCACAAAAAGCTCTATCTCATTCGGAATAGGTTCGGGGTTGCCAAATCTCTAAACCCATGATACTCTGAAACCTACAAGTATTCAATCTTTGTATTTATCTATATGAGTCGTGTTTGCCAAATGACCGGACGTGGGACCCAAACTGGAAACTCTCGCAGTCACTCCAATATTGCTACCCGCCGTACCTTCAAGATCAATCTCCAGACTAAGCGTCTCGGTGGTATGAAGCTCAAGCTTTCTACCCGTGCTATCCGCACCCTGACCAAAGCTGCTAAGTAAATCTTCCGGATTGACCCCAAAACCTCCCTCCTCGGGAGGTTTTTTAGTATACAAAAAACTCTGCATTATGCAGAGTTTTTAATTACGACAAAATAAATGTCTACTACTCCAAGATACCGTCAAGATTTACGTCGTACAGCACCTGCTCCTGAATAAGGCGATAGCCTACGGATTCTTTCTCATCAAACCAAAGTGGAATTTCACGATCTGCTTCTTCTGGACTATCTGAACAATGTACCAAGTTACGCACAGCGCGGTTGTCGATACTTGAAAGAGCGTATGAGTCTACTGTGTAATCTCCACGAATAGTGCCTACATCTGAAGTGGTAGGCTCTGTCCCTCCGACAAGTTTCTTTACGATAGCTACTGACTGATTACCCTCGATAATACAAGCAAGCACTGGTCCTGAAGTAAAGAAGTCTACGTTAGACTGGATAATATCCTTACCGTATTCGAGTGGTTCTTTGTCGATAGACAAGCCCTGATTCTTGCGATCCTCTACGATACGATTCCCCTTAAGCATAAACCAAGCTTCATCCTTGTTGTAGTGCTTCCAGCACTGGTCTGCTTGAGGCAACATAAACTTCATAGCCACAAACTTAAGACCTGTGCGCTCAAAACGCTTGATGATTTCTCCAATCAGACTACGCTGAACACCATCTGGCTTAATAATAACCAAGGTGCGCTCTTTTTTTGGATGCATGTCAGCCATATATTTTTAGTACGCTAATTCTTAACAAAGATAAGTATAACACGTATTCGAGTTCAAAGCAAGATATTTCATCTCTACTTTTTAGTACAGTGTTCTGTACTTTTCTGACACTGGTAGACTATATCCCCTTCCTCATCTGTCCGATACACTTGAATTTTTCTCTCCTCTAGATTGCGCATCACTACTGGCGCTGGATGCCCATAGCTATTCTGCCCGACAGAGACCACTGCATCATTGGGCTTCACCATATCGAGAAACGTACCACTCGATGAATACTTAGAGCCATGATGTGCCAATTTCAACACGTCAACTGGTTCTACATCAGCCAGCGCAAATTCTTCATGTGGTAGATCGCCCGTAAAAAGAAACGATGACTTGCCAAAATCCAATCTCGCTACCAGACTTCCTTCATTGGTTTCTATAATACTATTACTTGGCAGCGGCAAAAGCGGGTAAAGGAAACGGAGCTTAGCCTCACTTGGAAAAATAATTTCCGTGCCAAGGGCCACACTTTTTCTTTCGCCAGCTTTTTCAGTAGCCAATTTCTCAAAAAGTTTAGACGTCTCTGTGTCGCTCGTATGTCCATTAGTCATAACCATTTCTACCTGATAGTTTTTGAGAACTGCTGGTAAGCCCCCGATATGATCACTGTCTGGATGAGTGGCTACCATCACTTCTATATTTCGATCCCAAAACGGCACGTAGCGTCCCAGCCTATCAAGAAGCACCTGGCCATCACGGCCACCATCAATCAAGACCTGCATCTCACCATCCTGAATCAAGATAGCGTCTCCTTGACCAACATTTAGGAATACCACCTCAAAAGCATCGGCGTTGGTCTGCTTCCAAAAATGTAAACTACCGACCAAAAAAAGAAGTCCGATAAGGATAAGTTGTGTCATGAACCACAAAGGCTTCTGCATACCATTTTTTCTTAGCATACCTCAATTGTAGCACTCCAAAAATTATCAAGAGGCTATACCAAATACCGAGACAATAGACTGGGATAAAAAAATTATTCAAAGCAATGTATGGCCATTCGCCAAAGTATTCCACGAACCTAATAATCATCCAAAGGACCCCATACACTGGAGCACTCACGAGAGGTAGAAGGAAAGCCGGTATGGAGAGTCCCACAATCACAAGCAAAAGAGCTCCCAGCATAGCCAGAGGAATGAGAGGCATCAACACTATATTAGCTACGAGTGAAAACCAAGCCAGCGTCCCAAATTGGTAGAGTATCACTGGCAAGACAAAAGACTCTACCCAAAGTGTCACCTTAATGGCTTCCCCAATTTTTCCAACAACATTTGTGCTTTGGCTCATTTCTTCTGGTAACGAAAAAAGAATCCCTACCAAAGCCAAGAAAGAAAGCTGAAATCCGATATCATAAAACAAAAGTAGTGGGTTCCAAAGCAACATCAGAGAAGCAGACACAAGGAGCACCATAAAGCCAGCACTTCTTCTCCCAGAGGCCAGAGCCAAAAACGAAAACCCAGCCATACTCCCCGCTCGCACCGCCGAAGCTGGTGCTCCGACAAAAAGAATGAATACTCCCACTCCCAAAAGCGCACTCCACAAAGCGGTTTTTCTCCAAACACCCAGTAATACGGCTATAAAAAGAAGTAGTCCTGCCACCAGTAAAATATTGTAGCCAGATACCGCCACGATATGGGTCATTCCAACTCGCTGGAAATCTGTATTAAGAGACTTGGTCAAATAGTGACTGCCTCCAAGAATAAGTCCCTTAGCCAGGCCGAGCTCTGGTTCTGGTAGAGCTCTCGTGAGCGACCTTTCAGTAAACACTCTTCCTTTTTGGAGGATTCCTAACCCATACCCAATGATACTTCGAGGCTGACTCTCCCCTCGTACACCATCCCGACATTCGAATCCTATTCCTTCTTTTTCTAAGTATTTCTTATAATCAAAATCCTGACTAAAATTTTTTACTTCCTCAAGCTCACAAGAAAAAAGAAAACTCTCGCTCACTTGCACATCTGCGAGAAGTGGTGCCTGCCAGAGAATCTTCTGACAGATACTCCCCCTACAATCCCTCAGACTCAGTATCACTTGCTGATAAAATCCCTTATCCTCTGGATAAGCTATCACTTCCACTGGTTTATTTTTGAGAGAGTACTGAAGTGGTAACCCCTGCCACTCGAGCTTATGTAGATATATCACGTTCCATGCAGCCACCATCCCAAGAAATATTCCTCCCGCATATGCCCATATCTTTCGAGGAAGCCAAAGTATCGCAAGTGTCAGAAGAAGAGAAGTCACAAAAAGAAAAAGACCAGCATCTACTGATACTGGCCCAAAAAGAAGGAACGCACCCCCGAGAAATCCCCATACTACTGTGAGAAAGAAGAAGTGGATCTTCATACCCAGCACTACGATTATGAATTATCTTCCTCTTGAAAAAACTCCTTCAAGCGTTTTGAAAGAAATATTCTCCCTCCTGATTTTTTAAAGTAATTTTCTCTACGAAGTGCATCCTTTTGATTAGTGCAGGCCTCCAAATAAATAAGCTCTAGTGGTCTTTTTGGTTTTGTAGAAATTACTTCTCCATCCTTATGTTGCTGAAGTCTCTTGTTTATATCCTGAGTATACCCTATGTACAATTTACTATCTTTTTTACTATATAACACATATACCCAAAAAAGATTTTTTTTCATATTTGTAGTGCTGGGCATGCCTCACTTACATTAGACTTGCTCAAGAAATTTACGGAAACGCTCGAGACTCCCAAAAGATTTATAGACACTGGCAAAGCGTACGTAGGCCACTGGATCTTCTTCCTTAATCAATTTCAGCACTGTATCACCAAGTTCTCTACTGGTCATTTCGTTTTTCTGCTGGTTTTGGATATAGTTTTCCAGTTCACCGAGGATATTTTCGATACTGGTCTCTGCTCCCGGTCTTTTCTCAAAAGCGCGTCTTAGTCCTCTTTCGATCTTAGTGCGATCATATGGCTCTTTGACTCCATTTTTCTTCACAATGAGCGTCTGAAAGCCTTCGTAGGTCTCATACGTACTAAAACGTTTCTCACATGATTCACATTCACGACGACGTCGAATAGCCTTACCCTCTTGAGTGTCTCGAGAGTCGACTACTTTTGTCTCTGCATAATTACAAAATGGACACAACATGAAGTTAGTTGTTAGTGGGTAGTGAGTAGTTTATAGCATGAAGCCACCCATGATTTAATAATTTTCTTTTTAGAGTATCTACGAATATTCTGTAGGCTAGACGTTTTTCTTTATCATATACCATTTTAACACCGAGCACATGTACATTGGCACAGTTGATGAATTTCATGCCCTCATTATAACAAAAATCTCAGCATACGCTGAGATTAAAGGAAAAGAAATTCTGAGGTGATTTCGCTAAATCTCTGAGTATCACCTATTTAAAAGAATTTTTATTTTGAGAAAAGTTCGAGAAGTGACTGAGGAACAGAGTGAACGCTACCAAAGCGTAACGTGAACGAGTACCGGAAGTCACGACAAAGAAATTTTCCAAAATTAAAAATCTTTCTATTTCTTCATCTTGCGACGAATAAACGCTGGAATCTCTAGATCATCTTCCTCTGAAAGATCTTTTGCTTCAGGTCTTCCCAAAGTAGAACGAGTTTGGATTTTTTCATCAATAATCATCACTGGCTGCTCCATCTTGCGACTTGAGAAGGCAAAGATATCTTCCTCTTCTTCATATATGACTGTCTTTGATTCCTCAGGAGTAGCAGTCATGGTTGGCATGACAGTCTCACGAACACGCTCTTCTGCGCGAGCTCTTTGCAAGTTGGTGGTATTGCTTTGCACGCGAGTGACCAAACCAGGAAGAGACTCTTTATTACGAGGAAGGTCGAAACCAGTCGCCACTACCGTAATCTGAATTTCACCCTTACGGATTTGATCATCAGTTACGGCACCAAAAATCACCTTGGCATTTGGATCGATAGTCTCAGTGATAATATTGGCAGCCTCATTGATTTCAAGCATTCCAATATCGGAAGAACCAGAAATATTGAAGAGGACACCCTTGGCACCATCGATAGACAGTTCAAGAAGAGGACTGTTAATAGCAGCACGAGCAGCTTCAGTCGCACGGTTTTCACCAGAAGCAATACCAATACCCATCAGCGCACTTCCACTGTCTTCCATAATGGCACGAACGTCAGCAAAGTCGACATTAACTTCTCCAGGACGGGTAATCAAGTCAGAAATACCCTGTACACCCTGCCTGAGGACATCATCCACAATACGAAAAGCATTGACCAAAGTGGTCTTACGATCAATCACAGACAGCAAGCGGTCATTAGGAATAGTAATCAAAGTATCTACTCGGTCTTTCAAGTTCTCAAGTGCCTCTTCGGCAATAGCGCGACGCTGTGAACCCTCAAAAGCAAACGGCTTGGTCACTACACCAACAGTCAAAGCTCCGAGCTCCTTAGCAGTCTCAGCTACAATAGGAGCGGCACCACTTCCAGTTCCTCCTCCGAGACCACAAGCCACAAAGACCATGTCTGACCCTTTGAGGACTTCTTGAATTTCATCACGATTTTCTTCGGCAGCCTGACGACCCACTTCTGGATTCATACCAGCGCCCAGTCCTTTGGTCAGGTTTTTACCTACGTGCACTTTTTCTTGGGCCTTTGAATGATGGAGGGCCTGGGCATCAGTATTGATAGCCACAAACTCTACTCCCTTAATTTTAGCGTCGATCATGCGTGAGATAGCATTACCACCTGATCCTCCTACTCCCACGACTTTAATTTTGGCAAAAGTTTCAATGTCTGGTTTGATTTCGGCCATATAGATCCCCTTTTTAGGTATTTAGTAAAAACAATAACGATGTAACGAAAAAGCGAATATTTTTGTTTTACTGTTTCCAAGTAGGGATTTTGTACTTGAAGTTCAAATTTAGCACAGGAGAAGCGCTAGTGTCAAGATGAGATAACGCCCTTCTGTCTCTTAATAAAAGGCTTTTTACTGCCTTTAATCCCCTAAGTAAGCCGCTCTATGGCAGAAACTTACGTGACAAAAATTTAATTTTCTCCGCCATTCCCTGCATTCCATCTGGAAGCTTATCCCAGACCCGTCCTGCTCCAAATCCGCTACTTCCTGGCCCTGCTTTCTCAGCGTACAAGACCAAACCAATCACAGTCGCAAATTCTGGATTATCCACTTCATCGAGAATACCCCCAAGTGACTTTGGATACCCAATATGTACTGGTAAGCGCAAAATATGTTTGGCCACTTCCACTGCACCCGGAAGCATAGCTCCCCCACCAGTCAGAATAGCTCCTCCAGGAAGTAATCCTTCCCGTCCAATTTTGCGCAGTTCTTCATTTACAAAATCAAGAATTTCTTCTAAGCGTGCCTCGATAATTTCCGCTACATGATGACGACTCACCATATCTTCTTCCTCAGAATCAAATAAACTTAAGTCTATCTCTTCTTTCTTGGCCACTTCTTTGGATACTGCGGTACCATATTGAAGTTTCACAGCCTCAGCAATCTCGATAGACGTCCGTAGTCCAATAGCAATATCATTGGTAATATGACTAGCCCCTACTGGAAGCACAGCCAAGTGCAGCAGGTCACCATCTTCGTAGACAGCGATAGAAGTTGTACTTCCACCTAAGTTAACCAACACGGTTCCTAGTTCTTTTTGTTTAGTGGTCAACACTGCCTCAGCAGACGCAATAGGTTCTGCCACGAGATGGGTAGCGGCTGTCCCGGCATGATCTAGGCTTCTTTCAATATTTTTCAAATGTGAGGCGCTACCGCTAATAACGAGAGCGTTCATTTCCAAACGTACTCCGCGCATACCAATCGGGTCTTTAATGTTTTTGATATCATCAAGACGATAATCTTTTGGTACCACATGAATAATCTCACGATTAAGTGGCATAGTCAGACGTGCTTCTACTTCATTCAAGACTCTCACTGTATCATCCTCTGCTACCTCGCCATCAGCTCGGCCTACCGCCACCACCCCAAGGGCTTCCTGACATACCAGCTCAGCACCACTGACACTGACAGCGGCTCGCTCTGCAGCGTGCCCGGCCATGCGCTCTGCTTGCTCCAGGGCTACATTAACGGCTTTAGCTACCGCTTCAATATCTACCACTGAGCCACGGCGCATACCAAAAGAAGGCGTCTTACCGACACCAATTACACGGAGCATTTCGTCCTCTCCCATACTCTGAGCAATGACTGCTCTGACAGTAGAAGATCCAATATCCAGTCCTACGTAGTAACTTCCTTTGGCCATAAAGATTGCAAATCAAAAGATAGCGACTCAAGAAAAGAGTGCCTCCCCTATAACGACTATTATACCCTGATTTTTTCTCAAACCCAAACGCTCTCTCACTGAGAGAGCGAGTAAATGCGGCAGAAAAATAAGTACGCCGATAATGATGGCCATAACAGCCGTCATTAGCACTGCTCCAGCCATCACGTCCTTGACTATGCGAGCATACGGATGCACCCGGGGCTTCAGCATATCAATTACACGTTCAAAGGCAGTATTGATAAGCTCCATACCGAGGACAAGCGCTATCACCAAAAAAAGGATCCCCTTCTCAATAGGACTCAAATCCAAAAAAGCAGCCAACAACAATACTCCAATGGCTACAATACAGTGAATTTGAAAGTTACGCTCATGCTTAAAGGCATAGACAAGTCCATGCCAAGCGTAGGTCATGCTTTTTTTGAGTCTTCGCATACTCTTTTAGGTTAGTTTTGTTTTGACTATTTCTTCTGTCACCTCATCCTGGATAGCAAACATCTCATCGCTATGATCATATCCCAAAAGATGGAGTACGCCGTGAGAAAAGATATAGATCATCTCATGCTCTTCACTGATACTGTCCTCTAGAGCTGCTCGCTTGATAAACTCCGGGCTATAGATCAGGTCTCCAAGGATCAACTCCTCTCCTTCTGGTAGTGTGCCCGTCTCGATAAAATTTACTTCTTCACCAAATGAAAGAATATCTGTTGACTTATCATTTCCTCGATACTCTTTGTTGAGCTCTTGATTCTTCTCTTCGCTGACCGCTGCCACCCCTCCCTGTACTTGCTTATCTGACAGCCCAGGAAGTGTCACCTTGCCCAAAGTCACTTCTGCTACATGTTGAAGAAAATCCTCCGTAAATGGTGTCCCTACCTCCTTCTCTTGTGTAAGAGTAACATGCATATTTTTACGCAAGCTCACCTGCAAGCATTTCACGAACTCGGTCTCCACTCGCAGCGCCATTGGTAAGCTTCATCACTGCGCCAGTAGCCTTACCAAGATCAGCCTTACTACTAAATCCCCCGTCAGCAATAGCCGTCTTTACCAATTTCAGTAAATCTTCATCACTCATCTCAGCAGGAAGATAAGCAGCCAAGATAGCCATCTCTTTTTCTTCTTGTTCTGCTAAGTCAACACGACCTCCAGCCTGAAATTGAGCAATGCTATCTTTGCGTTGCTTCACCAATTTCTTAATCACTCCTTCTACTTCAGCTGAAGCAAGCTCCTCTACTGGAGTACGGGCATCAATAGCATGATTCTTAAGCGCGCTCTGAAGCAAGCGTAAGGTGTCTCGCTTTTCTGTTTCACCAGCTCTCATAGCACCCTTGAGCTCCTCCATAATTTCTGCGTATGTCATAGTCTTTATCATTAAAACTCTTTATATCTCTAAGCATAGCACAAAAAAACTCTCCGCTTGGGAGCGGAGAGTTTTTGATGCTAACGAGTCATTTTTTTCTTAATTTCTCGAAGCGCTTCTTCATCAAACTTACCAAGCTTCTTCATACGGTTGATTTCCTTACGGATATCTACCTTATACAAAGCTTCTTCTCGGCGCTTGTTCTTACTTTTCACAGGCTGATGGAAGCGTTGTTTGCGGACTTTACGAAGGACACCGCTCTGCTGCACGCGACGTGTAAAACGACGAATGAGGCTTTCAGGCGTTTCTTTCTCCTTCTTCTTTACTTGTATCATATTGGACTCCTCCTTCTAGTAATTTTGGATGGACCTAGTTTACCATGATTTCTCAATTTCTGCAACCCTCACAGTATCTAGGCTATATATCCATCTTTTTCATCTCCTCTCATCTATCCTTCTGATAGAAGGCTTCTGGACTCAACGTCGAGAAAAGCTGCTTCCACAAAGAATACTTTGGGTGCGCATATTTTCTAGCGACGTTTTCGTCTCAGAGCAGGTCAATCATACGTAACGGTGTTCGGAAATAAAAAAGATGATTTACTTATTTAAAAAATAATTTCTGAAACTACATGAGAAATGCTTTAGGTATTTTAATCGTTTGAGATTATTACTAGAAACAAACAGAGAAGTCGTCGCTAATAATCGAATAAGGTGCGATTCTTAGAGCCTAGCTATGAGATTAATCGACGACGAACTGTTTGGTTATCAATAATGGAAAAGACTAAAATACCTAAAGTATTTCTTATCAAAAAATCAATATAAAAAGAGCTCCGTAAGGAGCTTTTTTTATATTATCCAATTTTACTGCCTAGGCGTTTACCGCCGATGAGATGCACATGGAGATACTCTACTTCTCGGGTACTGTCTTCACCGCTGTTGGTGACTACTCGGTAGCCGCTCTCGGCTATACCTTCTTGTTCTGCCAGGAGATGCACTACCCAGATGATATGCCCAAGTATTTCTTTATCCCCTTCTACCATTCCTGCTACAGAAGTAATTTCTTTTTTGGGAATGATAATGATATGGACTGGAGCTACTGGATGAATATCTCGGAAGGCCAAGACTTGCGCATCCTCATAGACCACATCATTTGGGACTATTTCCCCTTTGGCCATCTTGTGAAAAATCGTTTCTGACATACTAGTCTTTATCATCCTCTTCACTGGCATTATACCGGTTTTCGCGAGGACCATCTTTGATAGTGAGAACCTGATTAGCTTTCAAAAGTTTCTTGACGCTATCTACCAGTTTCGCCTGAGTGACTGTTTCTTGAGTACCAGAAATCATATCCTTGATAATAGCGGTTTCATCCAAAGCCTCTTTCTGACCAATGATAATGGTAATATCTACACCAAGACGATTAGCGACACGAAGCTGACTTTTGAGACTCCCTCGCCCAAAACTCTCAGCCAAAAGAACGCCATTCTTCTCAAGCTCTGAGAAAAGTTTCAAACTCTTCTTTTTCGCCATTTCCCCGAGCTGCGCTAAGAATACCTTGGCTTGTGGTGGGTGATACGGCTTGACTTGAGTACGCTTCATCTCAAGGACAATACGGTCGAGTCCTAGAGCAAAGCCAATAGCTGGAGTACTCTCACCGCCGAGTCCTTCAATCAGACGGTCATAACGACCTCCTCCACCAAGCGAGTAATTCTTACCGTCCTTATCAGTCGAGCGAATTTCAAACACGGTACGAGTGTAATAGTCAAGACCACGGACCAAACGGGTATTGATAGAATATGGCAATTCAAGCTCATCAAGGTATTCAAGGAACTTCTTAAAGTGCTCTCGTGAATCTGGATCAAGATAGTCAAGTGACTGTGGCGCGTGGGTTGTCAACTGGATACACTTATCTTCCTTACAGTCCAAGATACGCATCGGGTTGGCTACCAAACGCTCACGACACTTCTGACAAAGCTTCTGCTTCTGAGACTCGAGGTAGCGTACCAAGGCCTTCTCATATTCCTTACGGGTTTCTGGAGTACCTATAGAATTGACCTGAAACTCAATATTTTTGAGTCCAAGCTGCTGTACCACACGGTAAGCCAATTGTACGGTTTGAGCATCAAGAATTGGGTCACTCTCACCAAACATATCAAAGTTGGCTTGGTAGTGTTCTCGGTAACGACCCTCTTGGGGACGATCATAACGAAAGACTGGACCAGTAGAAAAAAGTTTAATTGGCTTTGGAAGCACTCCCATACCATGCTCAATATAGGCACGACAAAGACCAGCAGTCATCTCAGGTCGCAATGCTACTCGGTCACCACCGCGGGTATTGAAAAGGTACATTTCCTTATCGATAATATCTGTCCCGTCTCCAATGCTACGAAGATACAAGTGAGCGAACTCTACCGTAGGCAAATCAATACGGCTAAAACCATACTCCGTAGAGGCATGGGTTAGTACACGACGAGCACGTTCCCAATATGGCTGTTCATCCGGCAAGATATCTCGCATACCACGTAACGCTTGTAGGAGCATTTCTTCTTCTACCTGCTTTTGCTTAGCTGGCTGGGTAGCTACCTTTTTGGTGGCTGTCTTTTTGGCCGGCGTACTCTTTGTAGCTTTTACAGCTGGTTTTTTCTTTGCTTGCATGGTTTTCTTATTAGTTGCCATAAATGAATTACCTTACACCAATTACATTTCAACTGATTATTTTAGTACACACTCATTCGAGAAAGCGGTAGTGCTCGAATCAATACTCTACCCATCATATACTCTTTCTTCACTGGACCAAAAAAACGTGAGTCATAACTTGCGTCTCGATTATCTCCCATCACAAAATATTCATCCTCTGCCATTTTTTGTTTAGGCATATCTGCCAAAGTAGAATTCTCATGACGGTAAGCACTCTCATCAAGGACAAATCCTTCTGGCTTTTCGTCGGTATAAATCCACACTCGGTCATTCTTGATTTCTATTGACTCCCCTGGAAATGCGATGAGCCTCTTAATAAAAAACTGGTCATACTTTTTGGGGTAACGGAAAACGACTGATTCCTGACGTGCAAGCTGACGAAAATCTGGTAAAATTTCTGGATTTTCTGGAGTCCAGTCCCAGAGCCAAGGAAAGCTCGCACGTATCTGCTTATAGCCAAATTCACTAATAATCAGGTACTGTCCATCCTGAAAATTTGGCTCCATACTTGATCCCTGAACAAAAAAGGGTTGGAATAAAAAGATACGAACGGGTATAATAATGATTACAGCCAAGAAAAATACCTTGGCCATTTCTATCAACAGAGCTTTTATTCCCAGTGATTCCTCATTGTTTTCTGAATTCATAGCAAGCTCTATCTATTTAACATAGATTTTTTAGCTAGTAATAAAGCCTTTTTTTGGTTAATACCTCACTCCTATCAGCAAAGAAACACTGACATCATCTCATGTTTCCAGCCTGAAAGCAAGACTCTAATTTCCTCTCTCCAAAGCCATGGATAGTGTCAGACGCGCCCAACCTCAAAATCGTCCCCCACTTGCCCCTCAACCAGTGGTACGCCCAGCCCAAATACCTCCAAAGTCACCTCTGGTCACTCTCGCCAAACCAGAAAAGGAAACTCCCCTCTTTACCAAGCGTCGCCTCTATCTCAAAAAAAGTCTCTTCCGTCTTGGCCTTCTTTTGCTGGTTGTGTTTGTTGTTTTAATTGTTGTCCTTGGCGTCCGTTTTGTCGGCACCTTAAATACGATGCAACTCAAAAATCAAGAAAGTCCTTCTTTTCTTTCCCAGGTAGGTACTCTTACACAGGCCTTCGGTGATGATGCCTCTGATCATCTCAAAAAAACTAATGACGGCAGAATTAATATTCTTCTCCTTGGTAGAGCAGGAGAGAGTTACCCGGGCAAGAACCTTACAGACACTATCATGCTTGCCAGTATTGATACTGAGAAACACAAAGTTGGTCTCATTTCGCTCCCACGCGACCTCTATATTACTCTCGACGATGAACACGTCTCAGCTAAGATAAACTCCCTCTATCAATACGGACTCAACCAAAATCGTGGTACCGATATCCTCAAAGAAGCCGTCTCAGAAATCACCGGTGAACCTATCCACTACACCTTCATTCTTGATTTCGATGGTTTTGAAAAAATTATAGATACCTTTGGTGGAGTGAATATAGAAGTAATGCGAGATATTTATGACTCTCGCTATCCTGGTAAAAACTACAGCTACGAAACATTTGAACTCAAAAAAGGCTGGCAGACCCTAGATGGCAAAACCGCTCTTAAGTATGTACGTGAAAGACATGATGATCCCGAAGGAGATTTTGGACGTGCTAAACGACAACAGCAGGTAATCTCAGCCCTCAAGGAAAAAGCATTCGCTAATAGTTTTCTCTACAACTTTGATGCCCTCCTAAAACTCCTCACTATCTTAGGTGAAAGTGTAAAGACGGATGCTACTCTGGCAGAAATGGAAAACTTCTTTGCCCTTTCTCGCCGTATTGATACCCAAAATATAGAGACTACCGTGATTGATGCCTGGAAAAAAGAGAGCCTCCTTCGTGTCTCACATATTCCTATGGGCGGTGTCAATGCCTTTATTTTGGTACCCCGCTCAGGTAATTGGCAAGAAACGACTGAAATTAGTCAGAATATTTTTTCCCATGAACTCCTCCAAAAACGTGCTCAGGCGCTAACCGAAGAACAAGCCACGCTTACACTTCTCTATGCGCCAGAAAAATACCGCCAGGCTGCCAGTATCAAGATTCTCCTCGAAAGCTCTTTCTCAACCATCCAACTCCTTCCTGTAAGAGACTATGATGCATGGCCAGAAAAAGGTATGCTTCTAGATAGAACCAACCTCCACAAACCCTGGTCTCTCGATACCCTCATGAAAAAGTTCCCTCTTGAAAAAACCGAATCACTACCGCTGGAAATTCCTGACAATGCCGAAGGTGACTTTTTGCTGATGCTCGGATCGACTACAGCCGACCTTCCGGAAGAGCAATTCTTTGAAGAATCCCTCTCATCTGATACAAAGGAAGGAGAGCCTCTGATTATTGAAAATAAATAAACGCTATGCAGCTTATTATTGGTCTTGGTAATATTGGTAAAAAGTATGAGCGTACCCGTCACAATGTCGGCTTTTTGGCACTTGACTTCATACATGACACCTACCAATTTGATAACTGGACCGAAGAAAAAAACCTGGATGGACTTGTTTCAAAGGGCGCTATTGGCAATCTCAAAGTCCTCCTCTTCAAACCCACCACCCTCATGAATAATTCTGGCCAGGCAGTGGTCAAAATTCTTCACTACTACAAGCTTACTCCAGGTGACATGCTTGTGATACATGATGATCTTGATATAGCTTCAGGGAAGGTCAAATACACTCTTTCATCTCGCTCAGCTGGCAACAATGGCGTCCAGAGCCTCATCGACCATCTACGTACTCAAGACTTCAAGCGTATCCGCATTGGTATTGGTAAACCTACCGAAGTCTTAGGCTTCTGTGAGCCACATCATAACTACGTCCTGGATAATTTCACCCCAGATGAAGCAAAAAATCTTACAGTGCTCTTCCGGGAAATCTTTGGTACCGAAAGCTTTCTGACCTAAAAATTTTCACCAAAACAAAAAACCTCTGCCCGAAAGCAGAGGTTTTGTTTTTCAGCTCAATTCTACCTACAGGCGAAAAAAACCGAAGTCTTATTTCATTTCAGCAAAAAAAGACTAGGAGGGATGTCTTCTTTTGCCCTATAGGTAGAATTGAGCTGAAAAATGTTTATAAAGAACAGGAAATACTACTCTAGCGGAATAGTATTTCCTTGTCAATATTAGGCTTTGTCTGTCTCTTTGGTCACTCCTTCTACCTTAGTAACATCAGCAGTTACCTTTTCATCAAGAGCAGCCATTTCTTCTTCACTACGTGGAGCTTCTACAAGCACTACCATTGTGTCTGCATCTCCTAGTACTGTGACACCGGCTGGCAATACAATATCTTTGATCTTAATCTGATCATCAAAAGTAGCCAAAGCTTCGATATCTACTGTAATTTCATGAGGGAGATCCTTTGGCAAACAGCTCACGGTTACTTCTTCCAAAGTCTTCACAAGCATTCCACCAAGCTCACGGACCGCTGCAGAGGTACCACTAAAGACAAGAGGAATCTGCGCTTCCAAGGCTTCATTCATATGCACCTGGTACAAGTCCACGTGTGAGAAACGACCCGAGCTGGGATGCAGCTGGGTCTCCTGAATAATCACACTAATATTCTTCTTGGCACCATCAAGAGCCACCACACTACTATGACCAGCTGTTTTGTAGACCTTAGAAAAAGCTACATAATCAATCCAAATCATCTCAGCTGCCTGACCATGACTATAGAGCACAGCTGGAATTTTACCCGCTTTTCTTTGAGCTTCGATTTCCTTTGTTGATTGCTTCTCACGTAAACTAACAGCGAGATTAAGAGCCTTACTCATACATTATTATCATTAATTTAACTTACGAGGCTATCAGATCCTCTATATCACCATGATATTCTTTGAGATACTGATGAGCCATAAAGACATCTTCTGATGAAATAGGAGCGCCTTGATAGAGTCTCTTGGCCTCACTCTGCTCGAGATCGGTCATAACCCCCAGACTGACTATCCCCATCTGTCCCAAAGTCAGATGTACCAGAGAGGCACTTCCGCACTGATCACAAACAACATGGAGAGTCGTCTTTTTTTCTTGTTCATCCAGCACAACAACCTTTCTCGACGACTTGCTTTTATTGCAAGCGAGACAACGCACGAGGGCTTGTAGATTCTCAAGAGGCAACTTCATATTTCTTTATTGTAAAACGTCTTTTTAAGTCTCAAATGAGACCTAAAGGTTTTTCGATTGTACCAGCTTTCCTCTTAAACGTCAAGAAAAAGGCCCAAACAAAGCTCTAGACATCCAGATTCTTCACTGTCTTGGCATGCGTCTGTATAAACTTACGACGAGGCTCTACCTCATTGCCCATCAGGATATCAAAGAGCTCATCGGCCTCTTCGGCATCCTCGATAGTGACCTGCAACATAACACGGTTCTCAGGATTCATGGTCGTTTCCCAGAGTTGCTCTGGGTTCATTTCTCCAAGACCCTTATAACGCTGGACATTGATACCTGCTACATTGTCACTGGCTACCTCTTCTATGTTTTCATCATTTTCTTCTACTTCCTTCTTGGCAGCTTCTTTTTTCTTACTCTTCACTGGTGCCTTTTCAAGCATTTCCTTGATCACTCGCTCTTTCTCATCATCGGTAAACACATAGCGTATATCTTTGCCGCGCTGCAAACGATAGAGAGGTGGTTGAGCTATATAGATATAGCCATCTTTTACCAACTCTTCGTAGTAACGATAAAAGAAAGTTAGAAGTAACGTACGGATATGAGAACCATCGACGTCGGCATCGGCCATAATAATAATCTTATGATAGCGAAGCTTGGCGATATCCAAAGACTCACCAATACCCGCGCCCAGAGCAATGATCATTGGCTTCAAGGTATCTGACTTCACCACTTTATCCAAAGTGGTCTTCTCTACGTTTACCAATTTTCCACGTAGTGGCAAAATAGCCTGAAAAAAACGATTTCTCCCCTGCTTAGCACTTCCACCAGCAGAATCTCCCTCTACAATATAAAGCTCTGATTTAGAAGCATCCTTTGAAGTACAGTCAGCTAATTTTCCAGGGAGCGTCATACCATCCAAAGCACCCTTACGGAGCACCGCATCCTTAGCTGCACGAGCAGCAATACGAGCACGTACCGTGAGCAAACATTTATCCAAAATGGCCTTAGCATCCGCTGGGTGCGTCTCTAGATACTCACTAAAAGCTTCTGCTACAGCACT
>CAZYOT010000010.1:7512-19627 GCA_964649305.1 uncultured Bdellovibrionales bacterium | reverse complement strand
TAGAGCTGCTCCGTCCTAAGGAGAAAATCTGGGTTCGATTCCTGGTGGGGGCACAGTAAATAAGACTTTTACCCGCCTTCGGAGGGCCCGCAAAGAGCACAATCTGGTTTCCTGCCAGCCGGCAGGCAGGGTTTTTTCCAACCTTTGGCTGGCCTGGTGGGCCCGCCAGCAACGCCTGAAGCGTAGCTTCTACGGGCTGGAGCACTTCTACCCTTGGCATTTTTACAAATAAGTGCTAGACTGCTTCGTTACCCTTTATAAATATTGACAACCATGTCTCTTCGAATTACCAAAATTAATGATCTTTTACGTGACCTTATTGCACAGGCCATTACCGCTGAGGTTACTTTTAAACCAGGAGTCCTTGCTACCGTCACTAAATTAAGGGCTGCCAAAGATCTTAGACAGGCCTTTTTTAGTGTGAGCGTTTTTCCTGAGTCAGAAACTCGTTATGTACAAGTCACTCTCAAGAATGAGCTTCATAAAATTGAGAAATATGTACATGCCCATCTCTATATGAAACCATTACCACGTCTCCATTTTGAATTTGATACTACTGCCATTAATGCTGATGAAGTCGAGAAAATTCTTCTTTCTCTTGATTAAGTATGCCCAGTGGGACAATTTCAAGAATCATTTCTTATTTAGCAGTTACATTAAGATATTGATTTCTTGAAGAAAGTGTCCACATTTTAATAAAATAGTTACTAACTTACTTGAAATAGTACCACCGGGTATGCAAAAATTTAGTTCTCAGTTTAAAACTCTTGAATACATAGTTGCGCAAGCACAGAATATTCTCCTTGTTGCTCATACGCGGCCTGATCCAGACACTGTTGGGTCTAATAGTGCCTTACATGAGCACCTTGTAGCTCTCGGTAAGTCTGTGACTATAGCTTGCTATGATGATTTTCCTCAAGCTCTCCTAGCTCTTGGTGAGAAAAAATTCGTTCATCCAGACACACTTAATCTCCATTCATTTGATGCTATTTTTGCATTGGATAGTGTTGATAGGGGATTTCACCTTTTTCGAGACAAACTTCTGGAAAACCAGGTGGTTGTCCTTATGGATCATCATCCAGACATTGGGCTAGCAGGGGACGTAGGTATTATGGACCCTGAATCTTCATCTACGAGTGAACTGTTGTATCTCTTTTTTAAACAAGTAGGCGCACGCATTACCAAAAGAATGGCCACTTATCTCCTCGCTGGTCTCGTTTTTGATACTGGTGGTTTTAAACACTCCAAAGTAACGCCCCAAGTGATGGAAATGGCATCAACCTTGATGCAAAAAGGAGCACCTTTAGAAAAGGTTTCACAGACAATTTTTGCTCATCGAAACATTGCTGCCTTACGTCTGTGGGGAAAAGCCATAGAAAAAGCTCGACTGTATCCAGAAAATGGTATGCTGGTTACTGCCGTGACCCGAGAAGAAATCCATGAATGTGGCGCGTCCCCGGAAGATATCTACCAAGTTACTTCTATCTTAAGTACTGTTCCTGACGCTAAATTTGCCCTTGTACTGTCCGAAAGAGACGAAACGACAGTAAGAGGCAGTCTCCGTTCTATGGACCACCATGGCGTAGATGTCTCTGCTATTGCTCACGCGTTTGGTGGGGGAGGTCACGTCCTTGCTAGCGGTTTTGAAGTGCCTGGTAAAATAGTAGATACTGGTGAGGGATTTTTGGTCATGTAATACCAAAAATATGGATACATACGCCAAACTACAATCACTCCATAAAAAATACGCCGCAACTAATAGCTGTAGTCTTAAAAAATCATCTACTCAAGCTGTCTTTGGGCTCGGCAATGTCGAGGCAGAAGTCATTTTTATTGGTGAAGCCCCTGGCAAAAGTGAAGACATTGCTGGTAAACCTTTTGTGGGGGCCTCTGGAAAATTTCTCGATGAAATGCTCACTAGTATCAAGCTCTCGCGAGAGGATATTTATATCACCAATATCGTAAAGTATCGCCCACCAGAAAATAGAGACCCTAGCAAAGAAGAGATTAAGGCTTGCGAGGATTGGCTCCATGCGGAGATAGAGCTTATTCAACCCAAACTTATCGTTACTCTTGGCCGCTACGCGCTCAACCACTTTGTACCTAATGTCAAAATAGGGGAGGCTCATGGTCAAGCATTTACTGTAGAGATTCCGGGCCTTGGTCCTCAAACATTCTTTGCTCTTTATCATCCTGCGGCTGCCCTCTATAATGGCGGAATGCGAGAAACATTACTCAAAGATTTCCAAAAAATACCAAAATTTCTCCAAGAATAACAAATTTACATCCAAAAAAACAAAAAAACTCTCATCATATGGAGAGTTTTTTAAGTACCGAGGGTGGGACTCGAACCCACACGGCTTGCGCCTGGGGATTTTAAGTCCCCTATGTCTACCATTCCATCACCCCGGCATATGAACGCTTTATGTAATAGCTGAGGTCCGAAGCAGAATCGAACTGCTGTGCAAGGTTTTGCAGACCTCTGCCTAACCACTCGGCCATCGGACCAGACTTCGCTATCACTTAAAAAGGGTACCAAATAGGAAGGGGAGCGTCAATAAATGAAAACTCCACCAGGTGAGTGGTGGAGTGATCTTTTTTTATTGTATTACTCGTGCATTTAGATTCTGACGTCCAAAAGCAAAAGCATGATTTTTTGTTTTTACGTAGATATCAAAGTGATTACCCTTGATAGCACCTCCACGATCCTCACAACGATATTCTCCCATTCCTTCAATACTAATCTTAGTACCAAAAGGAAATTCACGAGGACAAGCGAGAGTACGCTTTTCAGTCACTAGAAGACCTGAAGCAGTCATTCCATCAGTCTTACCACACTCATCAGCTGCTGCTGTATAAGCAGAAGCATTGATAGTGAAAGTCTCGGTAGGTAGGGTTGCCCAAAGACTGGCCTGCTTGGTTTTCCATTTTTCGAGGATTTTGTCCTCAAAAGAAAGCTCTTTCTGTTCAATTTGTATGTTATCTACCTTCTTATTGAGACTCCATTCAAGAAGATATGGGTCCTGAGAGTAGTTATAACTCTGTATAAGTGGTAATTCTACGGTTTCTGCGGCTACTGTACCTGTATTGGTAAGAAATAGCCCAAGTCCGAGTACTGCTACGAAAAGAAATTCTTTTCGATAAGACATAAATTGCTCTTACTGGTAAGCCGCACATCCCTTAGGACTGACGGGCTGAGTAAGTTCTTACTTATCTCAACCGAGTATACTAGCATATTTTAGAATTTCTGTCAATAGAAAATAATGGATACTTAGCCCATTCCCGGCTATTTTAAGCCATTTTCAGTAAAAAATTTCAATGGGCTAACTAAAAAACAGCTAATATACGGCTGTTTTTTAGTTTATGTGAGCGGATAAGGGGAAGATCTCACTACTCGCTCTCGAAACTCGATCTGCGCTCTAAGAACCCACGGTTCTCAGCGTCACTCAGCAAGCTCGTGACTGCTCTCCTCCAACGGAAAAACAAGTGTTTTTCCGGCCCATTTCCTGTTCGATTCTTCCTTACAACGACAATAAAAACCAAAAGACCCAGAAAAAATCCGGGTCTTTTGTTTAAGTGAGCGGATAAGGGGAATCGAACCCCTATCTCATCCTTGGCAAGGACGTGTAATAACCATTATACGATATCCGCTTATCTATGATTCTCAAATAACAACTATCCTAGAATAATTATTTCTGTTTTATCTGTCAATTCTGCCTTATTGTGGGACTGGCTGGACTTGAACCAGCGACCAAGCGGTTATGCTTCTCACTATTGCTTTCGCAACTTTTTTCAAATTTGTGAGCTGGACTATCCCTTCACCCCAGTAGGGTGTCTGCCGTCTAGTCTCTACACCTTCCTTACACACCGTAAGGCTTGGCTCGGGATTGTCTTGTCTACCTACTGATAGATTTAGAGTTCCCCGAATTTGACAGAATATCACTTGAGAATTACTTCTCGAGCAGCCCTGCTTAGATCATCTTATGTTATAGTAAAGTTATGAAAAAAAACATAACTTGTAGTATTTGTAGCAAAGAGTTAACTGGTAAACAGACTCTTTTTTGCTCTACTTCTTGCAAAAATAAGGCACATCAATCATATGAGGCTCAACAGAATCGTGGTTTAGAGAGGTAAGTCTTTCTTATCAAAAAAAGTGGTGGGAAATGCTCTCTATGTGGCTACAATAAAAATTCAGCCGCTTTAAGCTTCCATCACACTCATCCGGAAGAGAAGGAGTTTCAGCTTGATTTACGATCCTTATCTAATCGAACACAAGAACGAATAGATCGAGAAATTGAAAAATGTATTCTTATCTGCTGCAATTGTCATGCAGAAATTCACAACCCTCAACATAATTTGCAATGAACTTCTTGAGCCGCCTGCTCTAACCAACTGAGCTACAGTCCCATTAAACACCTTAATAACTTCTGTATAACTGTCTGAAAAGGTACTTATACAGTAGTTCTCCACACATCTTTTACCTTTTCTGTGCCGAGGGGCAGGATCGAACTGCCGACACAAGGATTTTCAGTCCTCTGCTCTACCACTGAGCTACCTCGGCTGAACTATCACGCTTTCTGTGCACGCTCAAGGACTCGAACCTTGGACCCCCTCGGTGTAAACGAGGTGCTCTAACCAACTGAGCTAAGCGTGCCTATGCTATTCAATTGTGTGCCCAAGAGAGGACTTGAACCTCCACTCCCTTGCGAGAACATGCACCTCAAGCATGCGCGTATACCAATTCCGCCACCTGGGCATATTATTTTAAAGCCTTCAAGAACTCTCTCCCTGAACCAGACTTAAGATACTTTTCAAAGTTTACAGCGTCTTTTCATATTTGAAAAGACCTTGTATACAAAACTTTAAACGGCTTCTTAAACCTATTTGAACTTGTTTTTCCAGCTTTGCTCCTTGATTCTTCTCTCTATATCAGAAGTATGTCCTATATATAAAGTTCCGTCCACAAGGCTCATCAATGCATATGCTGTAAATTGCATATAGTGTATACGCGCGTATACCCCTGCCTGCCGGCAGGCAGGAATTCCGCCACCTGGGCATAGTGAGAAGAGAATATCTCTTCTCGTGCAAAACCTATTCTACTATTTTTTCCTGTTCGTTGGCAACTATTGGAGCTTCTGGGGCTGCTACCTCTTTCGCTACTGGCTTAGCCTTACGAGAGTCTTTCAAAGCTACTTCCTTTAACTTACGGCTCAATACCTTGACCGACTTGTCACGTACGAAGTACAACTTGGCACGACGAGCTGTGGTGCGCTTCACAAACTCTATTTTCTCAATCTGAGGAGAATTGAGGGGAAGAACAAGTTCTACACCCACACCAAAAGAAACCTTACGAACAGTAATGGTACGAGAAGCACTCTGGCCGCCACGGAGAGCAATAATCATACCCTGAAACATCTGGATACGCTCCTTAGTTCCTTCTTTGATCTTTCGATAGATCTTCACCACGTCTCCAGCCTGGAGCTCAGGAAGCTCAGCAAAAGTACGACGCTGTTTCTTATTAAATTCAACAAGTTTCTGGTTCATAGTATTGTATAACTGAAATTTTACAGGAAAATGGCTCTATTAAAGTCTTTTAAACAGAAAATACCAGGCAGGGAGCCTGATATTACTACACCAAAGCGGCTGATAAAGAGATGAGCT
Organism: uncultured Bdellovibrionales bacterium; assembly: GCA_964649305.1. Taxonomy (GTDB): domain Bacteria; phylum Patescibacteriota; class Minisyncoccia; order Moranbacterales; family UBA1568; genus UBA1568. The sequence continues at coordinate 13,966 of CAZYOT010000010.1, read as the reverse complement.
TTACTTCGCGACTTCGTTTGGTAATAGGCCTTCTAAAGCCTCATAATCATAGCCACTTTCTGCGAATCCGTCAAGGCTTTTGAGGGCTTCCACAAAATCCTCTGGTAGGTGAGCCTGAAAAAGGTACTTTGTACCAAATAGGTCCAAATCTAGGCGTGAAGCATGCAGCATTTGCCTTTGGATATGCGGATAATCCAGGTGAATTTTTTTGGTTCCATACAGCTGGTCACCAAGGATCGGATGCCCAAGAGCTTTGAGATGAACACGTATTTGATGCATACGGCCAGTTTTTGGATGAAGACTCACCAATGAAGTCTCTTTAAACCGCACTACTTCTTGATATTCCGTTACCGCATCCTTCACCAAAGGGTTTTCTTCGGTCTCATCTTCTTTTTTCTTTACAGGTACTCTTTTGAGGCTGTTTTTGGAACGCTTGAGAGAAAAGTTAATGACTCCGGCATTCTCTCTCAGATGACCTTCTACCAGCGCAAGATACTGCTTTTGAATCATTCTTTCCGTAAACAGGTATTTGAGCTCATCATAGGCATCATTGGCCCGTGCCACCAAGACAACGCCCGAGGTGTCCTTATCCAATCTATGCACAATCCCTGGGCGAGTCTCATCCTCACCAACATCCCGAAGATAGGGGTATTTACTGAGCAAATAGTCTGCAAAGGTATACTCTGTTTCTCGTACCCCACCTCCGCCATGCATGGACAGGCCCGCTGGCTTATTAAACACAAAGAAATACTCATTCTCAAAAAGAAGCTCTGGTAGAGCAGTCTTGCATACCTTGGCTTGTTTTTTTTCTCGAGCTGGCTCTGGTAAAAACGTAAGGATATTGCCCGCATTAAGTCTCCGCGAAGCCTCTACCGGAGCACCCTCAAAATGTACTAAGCCTTGAGTAAAAAGCTTAAGTAGTTTTTGGCGGCTTGGATAGACCTGAGTACCCTCTTTTTTGCCTTTGTGAGCGAGAGCCTTTCTGACTATCTTATCCGCGCGCTCTCCAGAGAGCATTTTGGGGACGCGGTAGGTATTTTTTTGCATCATGATTTTTATCCGCTTTAAGTGCCCTGTAAGTATTCTTCACTTGTGTCACGTTTTGGAGATTTCTGCAAGTTTTTAGCTGTTCAAATATTTTTCTCTTGTGTATTACATTTATATAAATACACTATATATTGTTGTTTTTATAAAAAAATACCAAAAAATGGTGCCAAATTATCTTTTAAATAGGCTTTAGTTGACACACTGTTTTTTGACTCGTATTATGGAAAAACGGTCTCTTTTTTGGGAGGAAAATAGACACCAAAAATTAACCATAAAATCATACAAAAATATGTTTGAGTACCAAGCCCAAAATTTTGACCATCTTCTTGGCCTGCCAGGTATGAGTGACGCCCTCCTTACCAATCACATCACTCTGTATCAGGGCTATGTCACCAATGTCAACAAACTTATAGGACTCCTTGATACCATGGAATTTAGCACTCCAGAGTACGCAGAACTACAAAGAAGGTTTGGATGGGAATGGAATGGGATGAGACTGCACGAACTCTACTTCGGTAACTTACAAAAAGAAACTGTTCTTGAGCCAACAGGGACCATTAAGGAAAAAATTGAGCAGGTTTACGGCAGTGTAGAAAACTGGAAGAAGAATTTTGAAAATTTGGGGACCATGAGAGGTATTGGTTGGGTAGCCTTAGTACACGATACTCAGAGTGGGGAACTCTTTAACATTTGGATTAACGAGCATGATCTGGGAATTTTAGCAGGGTCAACTGTGCTCCTTATCATGGATGTTTTTGAACACGCCTATATGCTCGACTATGGTATCAAGCGTGCTGATTATCTCTCCGTCTTTATGAATGCTATTGACTGGACAGCTGTAGAGCAGCGTTATCTAGACAGTCAAAACAGAAACTCTTAAATCACTAATTCTCTGCCCAACCGGCTTCAAAACTATGGCTATTGAAAAAATACTTCGTCGTGATGGTGAAATCATGCCTTTTAATAGGACTCGTATCGAACACGCTATTACTCTGGCATGTGATGCTATCGGAGAAACCGACAAAGCATTTATCCCTGAACTGACTGATCAAATTATTGCTGATCTCGAGCACGTATATGGTGAAATCTTTGTGAACCGCACACCAAGCGTAGAAGATGTACAGGATATTGTAGAGCAAAACCTGGTCAAGACTAACCGTTTTGAACTTGCTAAGTCTTACATCATCTACCGTCAGGAGCGCAAAAAAGAGCGTGAAGAAAAAATCGAGAAGTTGGTAGACGAATTTGAGAAAAACACCCTCCAGGTTACCAAGGCTGATGGCTCCAAGGAGCGTTTTGATATTAAGAAGCTCCGCACTGTTTTCAATCGCGCTTCCAAAGAATACGAAGAAGAGTGTCGCTTTGAGGACCTGATGGAGGCTTTCAAGAAAAATCTCATTGAAGAAATTAAGACTTCTGATATTGAGAAGCTCTTAGTCAAAACCTGTATTGACCTGGTGACTGTAGAAAATATTGCTTGGCAAAATATTGCTGCTCGCATCCTCCTCGGAGGACTTTACAAACAGGCTATCAAGAATCGTAACCTCAAACAGGAGGATGTCTACTCACCAACTTCTTACAAGGCTCTTTTTGATGACTATATCGCTCAAGGCCTCTACTATAAGAACTTCTATGACTACTACACTCCAGAAGATATTCTTGAGGCCGGTAAGCATCTGTCCAAGACTACCGATGAGAAGTATGAGTACACCACCATTGTTTCTCTCATCAAGCGCTACCTCCTGAATCCCAATAAGATTACCAAAGAGCTTCCTCAGGAAATGTACATGTCTATTGCGCTTTTCTTGGCTATTCCAGAAGAAAAAGAGACTCGACTGGCTACAGCTATCAAAATCTACAAGCACTGTTCAGAACAGCGTATTTCTCTTCCGACACCAACCCTTCTCAACTCTCGTACCAACTATCACCAACTTTCTAGCTGTTTCAAAATCAACGTAGATGATGATCTGCGAGGCATCTACCATGCTGTCGAAAACATGGCTCAGATCTCTAAGTTTGGCGGTGGAGTAGGCGTTTACCTTGGTAACATTCGTGCTCGCGGTAGTATGATTCGTGGTGTTAAAGGTATGTCTGGAGGAGTAAACCCTTGGGTGAAGGTCATCAATGACACTGCTGTAGCAGTTAATCAGCTAGGCGCTCGTCTTGGTGCTATTTCTATTACACTGGATTTCTGGCACTTAGATATCTATGATTTTCTCGATCTTCAGACCGAAACTGGAGACATTCGCGCTAAAGCTTTTGATGTTTTCCCGGCTGTTTCTATTCCAGATCTTTTCATGAAGCGCCTTGAGGAAGATGGTGACTGGACTCTATTTGATCCGTATGAGATCAATCACGTCTACGGCAAAAAACTTCAAGATCGCTTCAACGAAGACTTCAACACTCTCTATCTTGAGCTCGAGAAGGATGAGCGCATGACCATGAAGAAAACTATCAAGGCTAAAGAGCTCTTCAAAAAATTTCTCAAGACCACTGTGGAAACAGGTATGCCGTATGTGTTTTATCGTGATACCGTCAATCGTCTCAATCCAAATAAACACGCTGGTAACATCTACTCTACCCAGCTATGTACAGAAATCTGTCAGAATACCTCTTCTTCTAAGTTTGTGGAAGAAACCATTGAAGACGGTAAGATCCTTATCAAGTATGAGCCAGGGGACCTGGTAGTCTGCAACCTAGCCTCTATCAATATTGCTACTGTCCATGACGAACCCACTATCAAGGAAGTCTTTCCTGTCCTTCTTCGTGTCCTCGATAACGTCATTACCCTCAACTACTATCCAATCAAAGAAGCAGAGCGTACAGCTATGCGCTACCGCAGTATCGGTATTGGCTACCTCGGTCTGGCTGAATACCTAGCTGTCAACAAAATTGCTTACGATACAGAAGTAGCTCGCACCGAAGTAGATCGTCTCTTCGAACGCTATGCTTACCATACGTATCGTTCTTCAGTTGATCTTGCCAAAGAACGTGGTCACTACGAACTCTTCCCAGGCAGTGAGTACTCTCAAGGTATTATCTTGGGCCGTACCGAAAACTGGTACACTACCAATACTCCTTTTGGGAGCGACTGGAGCAAGCTTTTCGCTGACATGAAAACTCACGGAACACGCTTTGGCTATCACACAGCTCCTGCTCCAAATACCTCGACTGCAGGTGTAGTAGGTACTACCGCAGCTCTTCTCCCTATCTACAAGCGCTATTTTGTAGAAACTAATCTTTCTGCTCCAACGCTCCGCGTGGCTCCAAAACTTTCTAAGGAAAACTTCTGGTTCTACAAAGAGTACATTCACATGGATATGAATGATGTCATCAGTCTGATTGGAGTCGTCTACAAATGGGTAGACCAATCTATTAGCTTCGAATGGATGATTGATCCATCTAAGGTAAGTCCGGCTCAACTCTACCAGTACTATGTCAAAGCTTGGGGGGATGGCATCAAGACAGTCTACTATGTGAGAAGCCTCTCTGGAGAGATCAAAGAAGACTGTGTCAGCTGTAGTGGTTAAAAAAATACAATACTTATGTCAAACATTCAAAAAAATCCGCTTTTTAATCCAGAGGGGAATGATGCGGTAGAAGCACGTACTATTATCAAGGGTTCTACTACCGGACTCTTCAACCTCAATGCTACCAAATACAGTTGGGCTAAGAGTCTCTATCAGGTCATGGTAGGTAATTTCTGGGTACCAGAAAAAGTTTCTGGCCTCAAAGATGATGCCCGTGCCTTTCATAGCGATCTCTCACCAGAAGAACAGCACGCCTACAAGGGGAGTCTCTCATTCCTCATCTTTCTCGATTCCATCCAGACCGTTAATCTTCCGCACTTTGCCGACTATATCACTTCTCCCGAAGTCAATCTCATCCTCTCTATCCAGGCCTATCAAGAAGCTATCCACTCTCAGTCCTACGCCACTATTCTTGAGTCAGTCGTAGAGAGTAAAGAGCGCGAAGAAATTTACTATTTCTGGCAAAATGACAAGACGCTTCTTGAAAGAAACAAATACATTGGTCAAATTTATCAGGATTTTATTGATAATCCTAATGATAAGACCTTTTTTCGCGGCATTGTCGCTAACTTTCTCCTAGAGTCTATCTACTTCTACAATGGTTTTGCCTTTTTTGACACCCTCGTAGATCGCATGAAAATGCTTGCTACTGGACGCATGATTGCCTATATTCGTCGTGATGAGGTGACTCATATCACAATATTCGCCAATATTATTCGTGAAATCAAAAACGAATTTCCTGAAATATTCGATGAGGCTCTCATTCGTGAAATGACCACTGAAGCAGTGCGTCAAGAAATCGAATGGAGTACGCATATTCTCGGTAACCGTATTCCTGGTATCAATGGTGAGACCACCGAAGGCTACACCAAGTGGCTGGCCAATAAGCGTTTGGCCATGCTCGGTCTCGATCCGCTCTTTCCAGAAGCTATCGAAAATCCCTACAAACACTTAGATAGACTGCAAGATGTAAATAGTGACAAAGGCAATTTTTTTGAGACGACTGTCGTCAACTACACTCAGTCCACCAGCCTCAATGGAAGCTGGGAGTTCTAGACAATTTCATTAGGAAAATATATCCCATAAATGCCCTTTTCTTTTTCAAAGTAGAGGGCTTTTTGTGATATACTGTAAGCACTGATACAAAAAATTATGTCTTTCAAAAAAATACTTTTTCTAGCTTTTGTTTTTTTTCAACTAACGCCTCTCGCTGCGCTAGCTGCAGATCCTACTTATCCAATTATTGATTCAGCTGCATGTGCAAAAGACGCTGCTAGCGGAGGTTGGGGTGGTACATGTCAATTTATTCTAGTTGATTTAAGTTCTCTTGGCTTAGGTGAGAGCAATGGCTGTACCAGCGGAAGAGAGTGGGCAGGTTACTGCGGAGAAACAGGCGGTGATTGGAGTGATCTTGATTATTCTTGCTGCATTCCAAATGGATCAACCACTAAGGGTCCCCTTATCGGTGAAGCTTTTTATCGAGATAGCGCTTGTACATTACCAACAGCGAGTGGAGGTGCCTATGGTGGTTCCTGTAAAGCAAGTTGTGCCAGTGGAGAAAAGTACGCTGGTGCTTGCGGTGAATCAGATACGCCATGTTGTGTTTCTGGTGACACTAGTACTGCATCAGAAACAGGTACTATTTCAAGCGCTGGCCTCACTGGTCCCGGAGCTGTCAATGTGGGCACTAATTATACCCCTCTGGAATATATCCCTTTTCTAAATGGCACCACATTTCAAGACTACATCCTTGGAGTCTATATCCTAGGTATGGTCCTTGTTGTACTAGCAGCGGTATTTATGCTAGTTATTGGTGGCTTTCAGTACCTCACGAGCGCCGGCAACACCTCAGCCCTCAGCTCTGCCAAGCACACTAT
>CAZYOT010000010.1:1599-7412 GCA_964649305.1 uncultured Bdellovibrionales bacterium | reverse complement strand
ATGCGAAAGCTCTTCTACTCATCTTTATCTCTCTTTGTTTTGGTCATTATCTTTCTTTTGGCCTATAACTTTGCATTCAAGACCAATATCAATGATGCTACTTCACCAGATATCAAAAAAGAAGAAGTAGCTACAGACAAAGAAGGTTTTGGCAAAGCCGCTCCCATCAATACTGCTAGTGCTGTAGAAAATCCTATTAATGAAAACATTCTTGGTGCTACCGTGGGTGATGACAACAGTATCTACTACTACTCTATAGATGATCAGGCTTTCAAAAAGGCTACCCTAGAAGGCAAAAATAAAACCATCTTACTGAGCAATCTCCCTGCCAAGGTCATCCGCGTAGTCTGGTCTCCCAAAAAAGATGCTGCGCTCATCCTGATAGAAAATAATCCTTACCCACGTTGGTACAGCGCTGTCTTTGCTACCAAAACGCTCACTCCACTCAAATCAGAAATCACTCGAGCTGTTTGGAACAACCTAGGCGACAAAATATACTACCTCTTCAAGAACCCTTCTGGTGAATTTTCTCTCAATAAAGCTAATCCGGATGGTAGTGATTGGAAGGATATCTCACTTTTGGACAAAAAAGATTATTTTCTTGGGGCAGTACCCCAGTCGAATAGTATTTCTTTCTGGTCACGACCAAATGCTCTCGAAGAAACGCGCTTTTCAGCCACAGAAAGCGATACCAAGAAGACTTCACCTTTGTTTAGTGGACGCTTTGGAGGTGACTATCTCTGGTCTCCTAATGGAGAAAAGGTTCTTGTAAGCTCAAGTAATCAAAAAGGTGGTCCTCTGGCCTTGGGTCTTATCAACAAAACAGGTGGAGAATTTCATTCCCTCAACATTCCTACCTTTATATCCAAGGTAGTCTGGTCACGAGACAATAATCGCCTCTTCTATGCCCTCCCAGGAGGTCTCGATGGAGCCACTCTCCCAAATGACTACTACGGCAAAAACCTCGCCTCCCAAGACACTTTTTGGCAATTTGATCTTGGTACCGGCAAAAGCACCCGCATCCTAGAGCTTTCAGATATCAATCAGTCTTTTGATAGCACAGATTTAGTCCTCTCTCCAAAAGAAGACATCCTTTTCTTCACTGACCGTCAGACCAAGAGGCTCTATAGGATTGATCTTTAGTCCCGTTCTGGTCTCTCAAGACTGTACAAATATGTTATTAGTACTTGTGCCCAAAACAGAAAAGCTAGGTCGTTTCTAAAATAGGGCGTATCAAACATCCCGTAGACAATAAATACTCCCCAAAGGGCTACTATCAGTAGCCCTTCTGTATTTACTAGAATAGACTGCGCTTTGAGTTTTCTCAATACCAGCACACCTAATCTCACCAAAAGAAGTACCATTCCTACTAAGCCTAAGATGCCTGTCTGAAGCCACACTGCCATCCAAAAATTATGGGGCATGGGTACCGCCCACTCTAAATACGGTGGGAATTCACTCTGTTTAGCAAGATATGCTGCCTGAAAATTACCTACTCCAATACCATTTAGCGGATATTCAGTCCCTACACTCCAGGCAGCCTTCCAAATCATGATACGAGAGTCTACTGATGACCGTTGACCCTCAAAGATACTCTTCCATTTAGCTTGCCTTGTCTCTACACCAACAAATAATCCTCCCAAAAGAATACAGCCGAGCACAATCATGGCTAAGTATTTGATATGTATGGCATTTCTGTTTTGATACCAAAGCAAGCCTACCCAGAGACAGCCTGCTACCAAAAGAGCCAGCCAATTACTGTAAGAATGTGTCTCATAAAGAATAAGCATATCACAGCTAAGCATGCCTATAAGGAAAGCCTTCTTCCAACCCGAAACCTGATACCAGAAGAACACTCCTATCAAAATACTCGAGAGCACCAGATGAGCCAAAAAATTGGGGGATGTGTAGGGAAAGGCCAAACGATTATCAAATGTCAGGTAATGAGAAAAAAAACCATATAAGGCTACCGTACAGATCAAAGAGCTTCCCAAAAACCACATCTCAAGTAACCACTTTCTTTTACTAAAAGGGAAAAGCAGACTGCCTAACACAAAAAATGTGATAGGTACAAAGAACCATGATTTCAGTAATCCTAACTGGGTATTGCTGTACGGTACAGAGAGAGTCGAGAGTAGCGCTCCTCCTAAGTACAAAGTAACGCTCAAGGCCAGCATCTTATCAATAGCTCTTACCTGAGCCCAGGTTTGCTTATCTAGTAGTAAGTAAAATACACCTATCAAAAAAGCTATTTCTAAGCCGTATAAAGGCAGCCCTCCCAAAGTAATCTTATGAAGCGCCCATGCTTGAAACACTAGTACAGAGGCATAAATTTGAGCCGAATATTTCATATGCATACTTTTATCCTAACGTCTTTCTCGGATATACCAAACAAAGACTCATGAGAAGGAAGAATACGGGCAAAACGTGCACAGAAAAAAGTGGTGATTCAAAGAGACTATGCGCCAAAAAATACACCAAAGCTAGGTGGGTAGACAAATATAACGCAGAGCCTGAGATTTGCCAGAATCGATAGCTCATAACAAGAGCACTGAGCACTGCTAGTAAAAAGAGTGTCAGCCCTATCAGTCCGGTCTCTACCGCTATATCAAGATAGAGGTTATGTACATAAATAGGCTCCCTCCGTTCAGCTTCTGGCTTTACCAAAAATGGATAGTTACCTATACCGGCACCTAATAATGGTTTTTCTTGTATAAAATGAAAAGATTCTGTCAGTAAGCGCACTCTTTCTATTCTTGAGCCATCTTCAGTAGCAAAGCTTGACCAAAAACGTGAGCCCACTGGAGAAATAAGAATAAGTATAAGAAAAAAGAGTGTACTAACAATCCAAAGGGCTATTTTTTTATCTTTTTGTGTCCAGAAAATCATCCCCAAAAACCACAACCAGCATGTAAAGAGACCCACATAGCCACCACGTGAGAATGAAAGGAGTACTCCTGCCAAAAGAATAAGCGCCCCTCCTTTATAAAAACTGCTCTTTTTAGCATAAAAAAACGCTAATGGTACAGCTATTGCCACATAATAACTAAAAATATGCGGATCTGGAAAAAATCCTGTCGCGCGCAGGTAGGTTTTTCCCATAATATTCACGAGTAGGCTTGGATATTCCGTGACCAGAGAAGAAAAGTTCTGTCCAAGAAAAAGAGGGAGAAGATTTTGTGTCCAAAAATGCAGCATTGGTCCAGGACCAAAAAATACCTGGGCGAGACTTTGGATAAGCCCGATTGAAGCAATACCTATGGCTCCGACCACATAGCCTTTGGCTATTTTCTCCAAAGCCTCCCGTTGCTGCATCGACAAAACGAGAGCGAGCAGAAAAAAATTTAAGAGAAACGCCACTTTTCGATACGACCAAGAAGGATCGAGAGCCCATACAAAGGAAAGGCAGCTCCAAATAAACCAAGCCCATAAGAAAAAGACTCCAGGGGAAAGTGTCACTCTCAATCTTTTCTCCAAAAATCCTTTTGTTAGAAAAGCGAAAAAGATACCTACAATAAAAATCCTCACGACTGGCAAATCAATAGTAGTCGAAGGATTCAGAGCAAAGCTCAATGGCAGGAGAAGATAGAGATAGTACAAAAGGCCTATCATGAACGTGAGGAAAATATAAAGAGAAGCTGTAGCAATTTTTGCTCATACCAAGGGCGAAACTTTGTAAAATAGTATGCCTGGGATGCTCTATAGTATTTTTTTTGTTTTTTGGGCGAAGTATGACTTTTTCCTCTGAAATGGGTAACGGAAAAATCAGAATACACTGCCAATTTTTTACCTATCCGTCGAGCTCTTTCACAAAAATCTACATCTTCGTAGTATAAAAAATACGTTTCATCAAATCCACCCAACTCTTCCCAGGTTTTCCGAGGAAAAAAGAGGGCTCCTCCGCTAATCCAACCAATCTCCTCTTTTTTCGGAAGCCAACTTAGATGGTTTAAAAGAAGCTGTAGTAAGGTAATGGTGCGACCGCTCCCAAAACATTCTCTCTTGGCATTTTCATCCAGGAGAGTCAGTCCAAAAACAATATCTTGACTCCAAATACGCTCACCTAGCTGAGTGAGTTGAGCCTTTGGCCACAAGGTATCTGGATTGAGTAATCCTACCCATGGTGAGGAAGCTTCTTCTACACCTTGGTTAACTGCTGTACCAAAACCCTTGTTCTCAGCATTTTGTATACATTTACACGAAAACCGTGTGGCTATTTGCGCAACCCTCTCATTTTCGCGTATATCATTATTGACAATGATAATCTCAAATAAAGCTGGCGTCTCAAAAGCAAAAAGGCTTTCTAGTGACTTCTCTAGATACGCGGCACTATTGTAATTTACGTAGACGATGGAGAAAAGAGGGTGGGTTTTTTGCATAAAATTCGCGGTAGGCAAGACAAACCTCCTTAGCCACAGCCGTACCAGTCTTGATATCAAACCAATTCTTAAGCCTTCGTAGTATAACATAAATGGCTTGATAAAAAGAAAAAAATCCCTTAGCGTATTTTTTGAAAAAAAGAAGTCCTGAAAAAACCAAATAGTAGGTTTTTTTGGGGTTATGAACACTCTCTTCACTATGTACAACACAGGCCTGTGAGGCCACATACAAACTAAAGCCTTGCTTTCTCGCTCGCATACTATAATCTGCATCTTCATAGTAGAGAAAGAAGGTTTCATCTAGCAAACCTACTTCCTTAATGGCAATCTTAGGTATAAAAAGGGCGCAGCCAGTCAAAAAAGAGGTTTTTTGCATAGTTTGAACTCCCCATTTTTGCTTCAGATGCTCTACGCGCATTTTCCAAAAGTTTATCCGTCCTCCTTCAAACCATACTTCATTTTTTTCATTGACTATACGTGGGCTCAGAACAGCCTTCTCTTGCAAATCAAGATACTCGTCTACTAAGATAGTCAGACTATCTGGTTTAGCTAACGCGTCATAATTAAAAAGCCAGACAAAGTCTGCTTCATTCTTAAGTGCCCACTCAATACCTTTATTCATACCGTAAGCAAAGCCTCCGTTGTATGGCAATTCTACAAATTGGAGTGTTGGAAATTTCTCCTTGGCTTTGGCAAAAGAAGTATCTATTGAGTGATTATCTACAACTACAATCTCTTTCTCGGTATATTCTAGCTCTATCAGCGACAGGAGTGTTTGATGAAGACACTTTTCACCATTATAGTTCAACACAATAATGACTACTTTGGGTTTTCTATCCATACTTTATGATATTGGCTTGTCGGTAAAGATTGGTTCGGTATCCTTATTAGAAAAAATCATTTTTATCTCACGATATGTCACAACCCTTGTGAGCCAAAGACCTATGATGTAAGCTATCACTCCCGACATACCAGCGACAATAAACGAAAAGTGATCTGAAATATACATCGCACCTCCCATAAGTAGGGTAGCTGCTGAAATAGGTATAATTGGTCGGAATGATGGTCGGAACTTAATTTCACGAAAAGCCAGTGTACTCAAGAGTACAACAACCAAAAATTCAGTAGCCAGGGAGACGAGAGCGGCTCCCACATATGAATATTTTGGAATAAAGATAAAATTGATAACAATATTGAAAACGGCGGCCACTATCAGGGCTTTCATGAGCTTTTTTTGTCCATTACTGACAATAAGGAGCATGGTAAAATAATGCCCAAAAAAGATACAGCCTAGTGCAAAAACCAGAATACGGAGCACCTTAGCTGATTCTCCGAAACCACTACCACTAATAATAGTGATGATCTCTGGGGCCAACACCCAGGTGCCTACAATAAGCGGAAAAACAATCAGAAGAAAAACCTTAAAGGTCTTGT
>CAZYOT010000010.1:0-1589 GCA_964649305.1 uncultured Bdellovibrionales bacterium | reverse complement strand
CCACAATCTCCTCAAAAAGAGCTCTATCACTAAAAAGGGTTCGAGAAAGTAGGGGAAGGATAAGACCGGCTAGCATAGCAGGGAAGAAGATAAGATTTTCCATAATCTTATACGCCACATTATAGATACCCACATCAGAACTAGTCTTCAGGACAGAGAGGATAATAGTATCTAACTTAAAATAGGCAAAGGTGATGATAGCTGTAGCGGCTAAAGGTGATGATTCATAGAGAAAGTGTTTCCAGTAAGCCGTATCCCATTCTAGAGAAAAGCGGACAAAAGAGCGGCTCAAAAAGAAAACGACAACAGCATTAAATGAAAGAGAGACGAGTAGGGTACTAGCTATAGCCAAAAAACCTAAGTTATTTTTGACAATAATAGTCACCATCACCACCTGAAGAAACTTTCCAAAAAACTCCACCATAGCCACGCGGTCCATTGCTAGATTTTTCTGAAAAATACCATTCAAAAGAAGTGAGGCGGAGGAAAAGAAGACTGCTGCTGCACCGAAAAGAATACCTATCTTGAGGTCGCGCTCATACCCAAAAAAATACACTAGAGCTGGTGCCAAAATGATAATAGCTGAGGAAGTGAGTAGACGGAGGGTAAAAATTTTACCAAAAATACTCTTTTCATCAGCACCTTCACGAGAAATTTCCCGTGCTGTTACTTGCGCCAACCCCAAATCTACCAAGGCGGAAAAAAACGCAAAGAAGGCCAGAATAGTAGCGTACTTTCCAAAACCGTCTGGACCAAGATACTCAGTAATCAGACGGATGGAATAGAGCGAAAGAACAACGGTTGAAAAAACCTTAAAAAGAGAATTAAAAACCACATTGTAGGCAATTTTACGTGCTACGGGCATAGAATTTTGCTAGCTTATACTGCGAAAATAAAGATCAAATGATCTTTTTGACTACTACTCTTCTGTCTGGACCTATTCCAGTACTCTCTGTAGATACACCTTCCTCAGTGGCCAATCTATCATGCACTATCTTTCTTTCATGGGCATTCATAGAACGCAGCACCACATTATGACCCTCTGTGCGAGCCCTTTTAGCTGCTTCTACAGCCTCCTCTTCTAAGACCTTTTCTTTTTCTTTCCAATAATTATTAACATCAAGATAGATCGTTGTCTCGGTACCTTCTAGTTCTTTACGTAAACAAAGACGGAGTAAGTGCTGTAAAGCAACAATATTCGCTCCTCCTTGACCAATAAGTAGTCCACCTTCATTGGAAACAATACTTACCTGATAGCGGTTTTCATCTTTTTGGACAGAAACTTCACCAGCAAAAGATATCTTGCCCAATAAGTCTTCTACGCGTTTTTGAATAGTTGCTTCATTCATCATACATTTTTTTCTTTTTCAGCCTTTAAAAAAACAATTTTCTGCTGCACAAAAGCGAAAACTGTTGAAACAAACCAGTACAGCGAAAGAGCGGCTGGAAAGGTAAATCCTACAAAAAGGGTGATTCCAGGGCCGACATACAGCATTTGCTTACTCATTATAGCACCCATGTCTGGCTCTTTGGCAGACCAGTCAATTTTTTTGGCTGGACCCTGACTGGCCATCATCTCTTTCATTTGG
>CAZYOT010000009.1:16063-22665 GCA_964649305.1 uncultured Bdellovibrionales bacterium | reverse complement strand
CGCTCTCTGCTGGGTTGGCCATTTCGAGAATGACTGTGGGAGCATGATAGAGAAATCTTTCAAAAAAATTACCGGGATGCTTGAGTCCTGTCAACGCTACCAAAAGCTGCTCCATGGCTAAAAGTTCATCCTTCCAAGCATCCCCTTTTTCATTTTGCTGTTCTTTGGGACGAGCTACTTTTACTATCTCCAAATCCAGCTCTAACGAACGATTAATTTGTCGTTTAAATCCAAAAAAACTTTTTACTACCAACAACCCTCCCGAGATAAGACAAAAAAAACCCAACACCCAGGCCAGCGGTACCAAAACCATATTGACTGTAACATCTACCATACCCCTCCGTATTGCTTATTACTTAGTCGCTTGATCGAGCTTCTCATGAAAACGCTCTATCAATGTATCGCGAAAAATATCCAACGCATAGAAGTCCTCCAGTGTACGAGCAACATTAACTGCATGAATCACGCCCTTGGCATCTGCTAAACTCAAAAGCTTATTGATCCGCTCTTCCTCATCAACTTGCGAAAGCGCATGCGCATCATCTTTGACCTGAGCAGCGCTCGTAGTCTGAAGTGTGGCTGTATGCTTATCGATCCGAGATAATAGCTCTTCCATTTTTTCACCCCTCTTTTCAACAGTCGCTTCAAATATCTTTTCTGTTTCTGGTGTACTCCCAGATAAAATCTCACTGGCAGACTTGGTTTCTAGTGGTAACTCAGCTCCACCAAATTCTTCTATGCGTTCATCCATACTCTCGTGTATTAATTACTTAGGTATTCAGTAAACCCATGTGTTTATCCATATCTTTACGAAATTCTGTCACTACCCCACGTACAAAGACTGGGTAATTAGGAATCTTCTCCTCAAAAAAAGCTTCCATTTCCTCTACACTGGCTTCTTTATCAAGTAGTTCTTCATATTCTCTTGCCCCTTTATCTCCAAGCTTATCAATAGTAGCGAGAAAGAGACGCTTCAGGAAGACTTCTCCGATTCTTCCAATCAGATCATCTTGTTTTTCTTTGGCAACATCTTCTAAACCAAAAGTTTCTATAAGCTCTTGGCGGTGTTGTTCGAGTACATGATTCATATATTATATGTTTTTAATTTTTAGGAGCCACTTGAAAACCTAGGGCCACCAAACGTCTTGTGTAGTGCTCGAAGGTTTCCAACTTACCTGGACGGGCGCCATTACCGTATTGTTTCACTGCCGCTGTGGTCATCTCATGCAATTTCTCTATCTGACTCTGATGGAATGGTAGTGTAGTATCATATGAGCCATTCAAAACAATGCTTTCATGTGCCTCGATAACCTCTCCCATTGGTATTGATCTCATCTCAGCAGCATGCTTAAGAGGATTATACTTCAACCAATTTGCCGTTTCTGGGGTTGTGAGCACTCCGAGTCTAAAATTCCCAAGACTTTCTTTAAAGGTCTCTACGCTTACACCAGAGTCCAGTACAGCTCGCGTTGGATCATCTGGTATGGATTCTACCAAAAGATTACTTCCTCCTATATCTACGCCTTCCAAAAGATCTACTGGGGCACCCACGGATTTCTCTGTTGCCACAGCTGCGACTTCATCAGAAACTTCGGGTGCCTTGATACCATCCAGGAAGTGCTCATCAATGCGTGAAGGCACACTTTCCCCTGCAGAAGCCTTCAAGACCTCACTTACTCCAGCACTATTTACTGGGACATCTTCAATTTTGACCGCTAGTGGGTTTTGCCATTCTTCAGGAGTCAGTAATTTATCAAACTGGATTGTATCTCCGGGACGAATAACATTGATATTGCCACCCTGAAAGCCGTATGCTGCTTGCATTTCTGGCGTCATATGAGCCACCTTAGAGGCGATGATTTTTTCTAGAGCTGCAATACGAGCATTCTTGTCTGTCTCTGACATATTGGCTGGGAGAGATTTCTCAAGCGCACCCCAAAGACCTTTACTGCTATCTATCTCCGTTACCACATATGGGGCTGGCAATTCACTTACTCCCGGTACTTGTGAAGCTGCTTCACTAGCACCAGTTGCCACTCCCTCTGATGCTCTCACGGTGCTACTTTCTTCCCCATGGTTAACCACATCTTCATGTGGTAAAGCCCCAGAAACACTATTTTCCACAGGTACACTGCCCGACATATCAGCATTTGGGAGGCTTTCAGTGGTTTGATCACTTACCAAAGCCCCTGCACCAGCACCAGCTGCTTTAGCTACGACATCTGGTTGAAGCTCATGAGCCACTAAACCTGAAATAGCCAATCCTCCAAAAGCTCCCGCGAGACGAGATGCCCATTTACGCTTAGCTCGAGACTTACGCCTTTTGAGCAGTTCTTGGTCAATACCTTTTTCGTTTATTGCAACAAAAGCTTCCATACGAACCGCCAAATCCTCTGGAGAAAGATTCATTGCTTGTTCAACTGCTTGATCGAGCTGCTTATCAATCTTTTTGGCACTCGCGCCTTCCTGCCATTTTTCTGTAATTACATCAAGTTTCATAGCAGAACCAGAGCCTGCCATAAATCGCCTCAGCCACACAATAGCTGGCACTCCAATACCCATACCCGTAGCCCCAAGTGCTAGAGAACCCGCAAACAGTGTCGCTCCAATAATCGCTTTTTTCTTCATTCCAAGACCGTTGTACCAATTCCCCATACCTTCATAGGCAGCCAGGATTTTACCTCCCAATCCTCGGGTTTCCTCAAGTACCCTCTGATACTCATTGTCTAATTTGAGAGCCTCACCAAAACTATTCTCAAACAAAAACTGCTTAAGCACTTCTTCATTTGGTGTACTCGATAATTTCTTGAGTTCCTGATCTTGATATGCCCTTCTCACTGCTAAGTATTTTTCTCGTAACTGAATCAGGTCTGGATTTTTTTGGACATCTTTTTCATTCTTCAGCCACGGGAAATGCAAAGAGAGACGCTCTATTTTATCTCTGTTTACAACATCAGCCTTCACATATGCTTCGCGCGCAGCATTCAAAGCTTCCTCAAGATTCTCTATCTGTTCAGTAGCGACTATCATCTCCATAGGAGCTGGTTGTGGCTGTGTTTCAGTAGAAGATTCCCCTTCAGCCTTAGGTATCTCTACGAGCGCTTCCACTGCTACTCCTGCCACCATGGCATCCAATACCGGATCAGCCACTTCCTCGGCCACTGCTGCCAATTCTTCTTTACGTGCCTCATCTTCTCCCACGAGTGGCTTTTCCACTGGCAACTCATCACTATTAGCGGCAATTAACGCTTCTATTTCATCCTGAGTCCCCCCAAGAGCGAGAAAATTGGCTGTCAAATCTTGGTAGCTCTGTTCTGCTGTTACTAAGTTATTAGTAGCTTCGTTGAGACGTTTTTCTAAACCGCTAATATGAGCACCCTCTTCGGGCTGGCCAGCATCTATGCGTTTTTGCTTAGCTTCAGCAATTTTGGCTTCTAGTGCTTGTTTCTTGGCCTGAGCTCTTGCGGCCACATCTCGACTACGAATAATCTTATTGCCTATATCCTCTTTATCGTTGGCCTTTTTATCTAAAGACTTTTTCAAACGGCCAATTTCTCGCATCATAGCTGGTCTCTCCTTGGGAGGTACTGTTTTGACATCTTGTAGGAGCTTAGCTATTTGTTGTGCATCTGAAAGCGGCTCTCCTTGTATTGCTAAATCCTCTCCTTCTTTAAAAGGATTCTCTGTAGCAGGCGTAACTGGAGCTTTCTCGGTACCAGGCGTCTCAACTGCTGGAGTAGCTTCTTCAGGCTTTTCATCAGAAGTAGGCTTTGTCATCGCTGACTCTCCCCCTGTTACTTCTGGCTCAGCAGCAGCATGCTCCTCTATAATACGATCTTGCAGGTGAGCCCTCATGTGAGGAGGTGTATGAGGATCTTCTGCTTTTTGGATAAGGGCTGTCAGAGCCTCTCTTTGCGTCAGGTTGATAGCCTTGAGGGTAGGCGCTTCTACTGGAGTACTCCCATCTATACCTACCTTTATACTGGCTGGTGGCATGGCTGGTTGAGAGGTCTCCGCTTTCATCTTGCCCTTAAGCGTCGTTGGCTGAATATGAAAAGCGCTTCTATGCACTGTATCTGAGCCTACTCCACTCATATTGACCCGCTCACCTCCAGAGACGAGTTCTGGTTTTGCTTCGGGTACGTTCTCTGATGGAGATGTATCACGTATATTGCCAATTTCAACGCCACCCTCTTTTACCTGAGAGGCTTGCGCTGATTCAAAAAAAGTAATCCTCGGATCTGACTCATGAGGAATGACAGGTACTTCTCCTGTTACTGGTTTTTTCATTGAAGGATTTTCTCCTCCAAAAAATCTTGGGAGCTTCATTGTGGCTTTCCGTTTGTTTTGATTTCAAGTATAATAACGAGTGTTGATAGCAATTTAAATTGCTATCAATTACTCTACAAAGAGTATTCGCTCATTTTTACCAGAGCTTCGTTCGGACAAAGAAAAGTCTTTTCTTTGTCACTCACTCCGCTTGGTAATAATACCATAAAAGAGAAAAAAATTCTTCTCAATTCTCTTCTTAATAACCCAAAAGAAAAACTAAAATAACATTCTCAGTAATCTGAGAAAAACTGTCTATGCAATCTCATCGCAAACTAGTGTGGGCTGGACTGATCCTTATCTTACTTCTTGCACTTTTTGTCCGTAGCTATCACATCTCCAGTATCCCAAGTGGGCTTTACCCCGATGAAGCGGTTAACGCTATTGATGCTCTTGGAGCTATTGAGAGTGGTCACTACAAACTCTTCTATCCCAACAACTACGGTCGCGAAGGTCTCTTTATTAACCTGCAGGCACTTGCTCTCAAGTTTTTCGGCTATACCGTAGCCGCTCTTAAGTTTTGGTCTATTGTTTTTGGTACCCTGGCTGTGCTTGGTGTCTACCTCCTTGGTAAAGAAGTACTCCATCGTCGTGGCGCAGCTCTCATAAGCGCCTTTTTTATGGCTACTTCTTATTGGGCTATCAATTTTTCCCGTATCGGCTTTCGGGCTATCATGGTTTCTTTTCTCTTAAGCTTCACTTTTTATTTCTTTTTTAAGGGTATCCGTACCAAAAAACCTCTCTACTTTGCTCTTTCTGGTATTTTTCTCGGCTTAGGACTCCATACCTACATTGCCTTTCGTCTGGTGCCACTTATTTTTGTCCTCATACTCCCTTTCCTTATTCTTTCTTACGAAAATTTTCTCAAGCAATACTGGCGCCATGCTTTAGTCTTTGCCTTTGGAGCCTTGGTAGCGGCTCTTCCTATGCTCTATCACTTTTTTATTGCTCATCCAGAAGATTTCGCCTCTCGCTCTACGGCCGTGTCCGTTTTTTCTCCTGAAGTCAATAAAGGTGACTTTGCTGGTACTATTGCCAAAACCTTTGGTCTCAGCCTCCTTAAGTACAATTTCTGGGGTGATCAGAACTGGCGTCACAACTACCCTCCCTACCCCGTACTCGACCCTATTAGTGGCTTTCTCTTCCTTGGCTGCTTCTTATTTCTTATTTCACAAACCGTCGCGCTTCTCGGAAGACGCTTGCGTCACCAAGACAGAGATATACGCTTAGTACGTAACGCCTTTCTCTTGAGTGCCTTTTTTGTCATGCTTATCCCTGAATTCCTGACCGCTGAAGGCCTACCACATGCTCTCCGCTCTATTGGGACTCAGATACCAGTCTTCCTCATGGCTGGTCTTGGCGGTTTCTGGCTCTATCGTAAAGTTGAGCATGCTCGCTCTCAAAGCAAAGTGATACTCCTTTCTCTTTTTTTCCTTGCTCTTGGGATGAGCGCGAGCTTCAACCTGGTTAAATATTTTGTCTTTTTTGCCAACAATCCTCTACAGCGCGAGGCTTTTAACGAAGACTATACCAATATGGCAAGTTATCTTCTCAGCCTCCCTTCAGAAACCAAAAAATATGTCTATGCCAATGCTGGAGGGACTGATATCGATAATGGTCTCCCTGTTACTGCCGAATCTCTCTATTTCCTCACGTATGGTAAAATCCAGAATCTTATATTCCTCAAACCAGAGACGGTCATTTCTTACCCAAGTGTTATTATCCTTATGCGCTATGACGAAGCTTTGGCAGGCCGTATTCTTGAGCGCCATCCAAAAGCTGAGCTCAAGACAATCTATGCCAATCCAGGCTCACCTATATCCTTTAATGTCATCACTATCCCCTAAAAAACTAAAAAATATCTTATCTAAATAACTCACACATATGGAATTTCTCAAAACCCACAGTGCCAAAATTGCAATCACCATCCTCCTTTTCTTCTTTGGACTCAATCTTATTGTATCCAATCAAGAGGCTACTACCATGGATGAGCGCGCTCATATTCCTTCTGGTTATAGCTACGTCCGTTATGGTGACATGCGCCTCAATCCAGAGCATCCCCCTCTTCTCAAAGATCTCTCTGGTATTCCTCTCCTTTTTCTCAATCTTGATTTTCCTTTACAGTCCGAAGAATGGCAGCATGGCGTCAATGCTCAATGGGTCATGGGTCAAAAGTTTATCAGCTGTCTAGTACCAGAAGAGGCTTGTAATGATGCTGATGTTGTCACTTTTTGGTCTCGCGTACCTATCGTCCTCGTGGCAGTGCTCCTTGG
>CAZYOT010000009.1:10202-16053 GCA_964649305.1 uncultured Bdellovibrionales bacterium | reverse complement strand
GTCTGGACACGTGAGCTAGCTGGAAGTGTAGCTGCTCTATTTGCTCTTACTCTCTATGCCTTTGATCCTAATATTATCGCTCATAGCCATTTTGTGACCGCTGATATTGGAATTGCCGCTTTTCTTTTTTTCTCCTTTTACTATTTCACTCGCTTCCTCAAAGATCCAAGTCGAAAAAACCTTGTTATCTCTGGTATTTGGCTCACGCTGGCCAACCTGGCTAAGTTCTCTGCCGTTCTTCTTTTCCCGATCTTTGGACTCTTTGTCATCCTCTATGCCCTCAGCATCACCAAACCATCAGAAGAAACACTTTCTACCTTTCTTTTCAAACTCAAACAAATTTGGCTCTATGGTTACAAATATGCCTTGAGTGTGGCTCTGTGTTTTGTACTCATCTGGATCTTCTACTACCCACACACCATGCACATGCCTGGCATCAAACTCATGGAAGTAGCCGATCAAATGTTCCCGGACAAACAACTTGGACCACTCGCCAAAAACGTTATCCGAGCTACCTATGAAAACTCATTCACCAAACCATTCTCTGCATACCTCCTTGGTGTCTTTATGGTCTTTGGTCGTGTAGCAGGTGGCAACACGTACTATTTTCTCGGACAAGTCTCCAACCATGCCTCTCCATGGTACTTCCCGATCGTCTTTATTCTCAAAGAAACCCTTCTCTTTCTCTTCCTTTTGGTTAGTACTACCCTCTACAGTCTGTATCGTATTGCACGACACTTCCATGAAGCCAAGGTACGCACTCTTGATGAGCTCGGCAAATACCTAGGTGATTCTATGAAAAGAAAGGTGGTCCAGTATGTAGGTGTCTTCTTTGTCCTCTTCTACGCTTTTGTCAGTATCACCGGTAACCTCAATATTGGCTTCCGTCATCTCTTTCCGATCCTGCCTTTCCTTTATATGTTTATCGCCAAGACAGTCTTTGATATCATCAAGCGTCAAAAAGATACCGTTACCCAGAGTATTAGCTACGCTGTGCTGGCTATCTTTACCTTCCTTATCATCTTGACCCCTTTTCTTTCCTATCCTCACTATGTTTCCTATTTCAATGGAGCCTTTGGAGGACACGAAAATGGTTACAAATATGTCACTGATTCCAACTACGACTGGGGTCAAGACCTAAAGAGACTCAAAAGTTTTGTTGATACCCATAATCGCTGCGCCAATGGTCAAGCTATGCAGGGTGATGACTGTAGCCTAACTCTTGGACTACCCCCAATAGATAAGCTCCGCATCGACTATTTTGGTGGTGCTACTCCTGAGTATTACTTTGGTGATAAGATGATTTCTTGGCATGCCCCTACCCCCAAGGAGTCAGGCTGGTATGCTATCTCTATCGGTTTCATGCAAGAAAACCTCAGTAACCACGAGGGCTACAAGGAGGATAGCTACGACTGGCTTGCTAAATATACACCAGTCACTCGCGCTGGAGACACCATCTTTGTCTACTACGTACCAGACTTCACTGAAACCAAGTAAAGTATTCTATAAAAAAGTGCCCTTGAGGGCACTTTTTTATTTTCCTTAATTATCCTTTGTTTTCTTTTCTTTTTTCTTATCCGTCACTGGCTTAACTTCACTCGTTGATTCATCTTTTTTCTCTGATCCATCGGTTTTCACTTCTTCTTGTTCTTCTGGTTTGCTATTTTTGAGAGCATAGTATATACGATTTTCTGTTCGTAAGTCTATGCTTTTAAGCTCACCTTGACTATCCAAAGGAATTTCTTGATCAAAAAAAAGATGAAGGAATTTACTATTCTGATGAGGATCCAATCTCAAATTAAGAAGTAGCTCATACCCAGCTTCTGTGGTGAAGCGTACTTCATCAGAAAAACGAGAGGCAGAGGTAGCGTCACTTTTGACTACAATCCCAAATTCTTCCTTCAGTAGTTTTGTATTTTCCTCAAAATTTTGGACAAAAGGATAGTTAAAAATCTTATCTCCCAAAACAATTGGCAATCCTCCAATATCAACAATCGTATACAAAGGCAAAGTACCTCTCTTTTCAGGAATATTAGCCCCTTCTGCTGCTCTTCCGTCTTTTCGTATCAGTGCACACGGACCTCGACTGCACCACAAAATAGCTGTCTGACGTTCTATGACAAAAACACTGAGCTTATTCGGAAACGTTTTTTCTATCCGCACATCTTCAATGGCTGGTAACTCCTCGCGCAAACGCTTTTCAAAAATACTCCCACGAAAAAGAAAGAAGTTTTGTCGCTTGAGAATTTTCCAGGAAATCTGTTCGCGTTCCTCTGCGAAATATTTCTCTATTTCTGACTGTGGCACCAATGTATTACCTTCTACATGCAGTACCTCTATATTCATCACTGGTGAAAAAAAGAGCATGTAGCCAAAAGTACCCACAAAAAAAATCCAAAGTAGTAAAGCGAGCCACGGGAAATGTCTGTCATTTTCCCCTACTACATCACCTCTCTTCACTCGCTTGACCTGACGTTTCGGAAGATAGAGGTCCTCACGAAATACTTGTCTTTTCTTCCCTAGCATACTGTTAACTCAAAGTAAGAAAAAGGTTTTCCAAAGTCATTCGTGGCTGCACATCGGCACGTTTCAACTCAAACAGGGTTTCCTGGATAGCAGCCAACAGGAGTAGATGCTTGGCCTGCACTTCTTCTGAGGCATTCTTTGCTCGTGCATACAATCCTGGTAAAAACCATTCCAATAACTGAATACTACTTGGTACATCAAGAGCTAGCTCTTCAGCCAAGCCCAACCGTTCACGAAGTGAAAGAGTCGATAAACGAAAGAGCTTGGTCAGCTGCTCTTTTTTCTTTAAAAAACGTTTTGGATTTTCCATAGCCTGAAAAAGAATACCTGGGCGCCCCAACTGAAAAAAGAACTCCGGTATCTCAGTATTCACTTCCAAACCAAGTGCCTTGCCTTCACTCTTAAGTACCTCTTCTGACACAAAACGGAACCGTATTTCCTCTAAACGTGAGCAAAGCGTCTCCAGGAGACCGCCTCGTTCATGTGTGACAAAAATAAGAATGGCTGTCGGATCTGGTTCTTCGGTAAATTTAAGCAGTATATTCTGAGCTGCGGTTGTCAGTAAATGAGCGTCTCTTACTATCAGTACTCTGTAGCGAGACTCCCCAGGTGAAGTCTTGAGAATATGCAATTCTTCTCTGACAGGTGCTACACCTATGGTTTTCTTACGGATCACACCCCTTCTCACTACCGTCTCTGGCTCAAGAACACGGACATCTAAGGGAGTAGGCTTATCCTCTGACGGCTCAAAATGAGGCTCCCATACAAGTGCACAGGCAAAGCCAAGGGCAACTGATTGCTTACCAACGCTTTCTGGACCAAGAAAAAGATAACTCTGAGAAATATTTTTTCTCTGAAGGATAGCCTCTAGATTCTTTTGCTCTTCATGGTGTCCGATGATTTTCATAGACGGTCAAAAAATTTACTCTCTCTTAAAGTACCCGTTCCAGATTTTCCAGAAATTGCCGTTCACTAAAATCCGCTGCTCGTACCTGCAAAACCTCTACCGAAAAATCGTTCTCTTGCTGGCCAAAGCGCATCAAAGCCTCAGCCAAAATTTCTGCCATTGGCTCACGAAAGAAAAGTCCATGTACTCCATCGGTCACAATCTCCCTCACTCCTCCAACACCATATGCAATGACTGGCGTACCGTACATAAGTGCTTCCACCGCCACCATGCCAAAATCCTCTTCTGAAGGAATAATCAGAGCCTTGGCACCTTGATACAGTACCGCTAGCTCTACATCAGAAACATTCCCTAGAAAATGTATTTTTTTACTGGCTATCTTGCGTAGGTTTTTTTCCTCTTTACCAGTTCCGACAATTTTAAGCACTAGTCCAAGCTTATTGGCTGCTTCTATGGCTAGATCAATTTTCTTAGCCTTGGTCAAACGAGAAACCACGAGGAAATACTCACGCTTCTTCTCTTGATCAAGCATAGGTAATTCTCCCACAAAAGCCCCTGGATATATCACCTGACTGTCTTTACGATAATACTTAGCAATTCTTCTTTGGGTAAAGCATGAATTGGCTAGCAAAACATCTGGTCGGTCAGCTGCCTGAAAATCCCACACTCGAAGATATGAGAGAGCAAAACGACCTAGGATACGATAGAAAAAAGAAAGATCTAAGTCTCGAAGATACTCTCGGTGCTTATCCCATGCAAAACGCATTGGTGAGTGGAGATAGGCTACATGACGAGTATGAAGACGGGTGACCAGCCCCTTGCTCCAGGCCCCTGAAGACGAAATCACCAAGTCATACTCGCGGAGATCAAAAGATTCTATAGCCGCTGGATAGAGTAGCAGGAGAAGCTTTGGGTGATTACGGAAAAAACTCGGTAACTTAGCAAGCCAAGAAGTATGTATCTTTGCATCAGCAAAATGGGCTCTTAGTACCTTTTCATCGGCCAAAAGAGTATATATGGGAGCTTCTGGGCAAAGCTTCCTCATACTCTGAAGCACTCTCTCAGCCCCACCATAACTGGTCAGAAAATCGTGTACGAGAGCAATTTTTTTTGGCTTATCTTCAGGCATATCAGTTACTTAACCTTGACTTTAAAGCAAAATACGAGTACGATGGAAAGTTGATATTATTCAACAGGAGAATGCCATGCAAAACTATCTGTTCTTGCTTTTGATGCTTGCCGCCCTCTTTGGCGCTGGCTCCGCTATCGAAATCAGGAAGAATGGTCTTCGAAAAAGGTCTTTCTTTCTGATTACAGCCTTCGTCATCATATCCGCTGCCATTGCCTACTATTCCCCTTAAATCAGGGGATGCAATCGAAAAATCTCCAGAAGCGGCCTTATGGATAACTCCATGGGTCGCTTTTGCTATTATAGCATGCTAGAAATCCCTTCCTAAAGGACTTTTATCATCAACCTTATTCTGAGACATTCACTTGCTCCTGCGGCAAGTTCATTCTTATTTTTACTTAAAATCATTCACTATACTCATGAACCAAGCTTTTAAGCAAAAATTCGCTCCTCATAAGATTATGAGAAAAGTCTTACTAACTAAACCTTGTATAAAACTAAGCCTTTTCTTTTTCTGAAACCGCTATTTCTGAAGCGGGCATGGTTCATGAGCAAAGCTCATGAGAGCGTAAGAAATAAAGAGAGATTTTCTCGCTGGGAAAATCTCATGTTGAAGAAAAAGAAAAGGCTTAGTTTTTAAAATACCTTACAAAATATTCGCTATCTCTTGTGTACACTTCTCCCAACTAAATCGTTTGAGATTTTCTTGCATCTTTTCATGAAGCACTGCCTTTTCTTCTTCATCTAGAGTAAGTGCTTTTTGTAGACCTTCGGCAATACTCAGAGCCGATAAGGGGTCCACATACAAAGCCCCTTCCCCTCCTACCTCTGGAAGCGATGAGGTACTACTCGTGACCACAGGTACCCCTAGAGCCTGAGCTTCAAGGACTGGTAAGCCAAAACCTTCATAGAGTGACGGAAACACAAAAACTGAGGCATTCTGAAGAAGTATCTGCTTCTCCTCTTCGGTCACATAGCCCTTCTCTTGAATTTCATTTTTCCATTTTGAATTTTGCATTTTTATTTTTATAGCCTCGTATCCATAACCTGGCTTACCGACAAGAATCAACTGCTCGTTTCTCTGATATTTTTCTTTGAGCATTTCAAAAGCCTCTATAATTCTCGCTACGTTCTTACGCTCTTCTATGCGTCCAATAAAGAGAATATACGGGATAGGTTGTAGGTTGTAGGTTGTAGGTTGTAGGTTAGCGATATAGCCTTCCCCTACGACTCGAATTTTCTCTTCTGGCGTTTGATACAGCCTCATTAGATCCTGCTTCGTATTCTCC
>CAZYOT010000009.1:4078-10102 GCA_964649305.1 uncultured Bdellovibrionales bacterium | reverse complement strand
AATTTTCTCTTCTGGCGTTTGATACAGCCTCATTAGATCCTGCTTCGTATTCTCCGATACCGCAATCACCGTATCTGCCTCCCAGCATGAATAGCGTATAGAAAGCTTCATGTACAGACGTTCCAGAAAACTGTAACTCTCCGGACTGACTTCATACTCCAGGCCATGTACCGTCACTATATTCCGTCTGCCTCCAACTATAGGAAGAGTATGGGCTGGCACAAAAAGGGTGTCTACCGGTGAAAAAACCATCTCAAGAGAAAGTCCTATCTGTGTCCAGAAACGTGGTGCCCAAAGCCCTACAAGCTGCCAGTTACTCGGTAAAGTAAAATCTATTTCTGGATAAACAAAAGTTAGTCTTCCCTTACGAATACGTAGTTTTTTGCGTACATACAGAAATACTCGTGTTTCTTCAGGGATAGCTTGGCGAAGGTTTTTGATGACCTGATAGCTATACTCCTCTATGCCTGTCCGATATTTGAGAAAGGCTCGAGAGCCGTCGAGTCCTATTGATTTAGGTTTTAGGTGGTAGGTTTTAGGTGATAGGTTTTCTTGCATAAAAACTACTGTAAAAGAGAGATTTTCTTACTGAGTGTATTTAACATTCGCATTACCTCATCCAAAGTTTCTTCTACTTTTAAGTAGTCTTCCTTTTCTCCAAAACCTAGACGTTTAGCTATCTCAATTTGAGTTTCTAACTCTGCTCCAGATCCTAATGCCATCGATAAAAAATGTCTAAAATCTTTTGGGGAATTTCTTTTTTTACCTTCAGCTATATTTGATGGAATAGAAACACATGCTCTTCTCATCTGAGATACGATGCCATACACTTCACTTTTAGGAAAAGCCTCTGTGAGTTTATAAATAGCCACAGAAAGATCTACACTTTTTTGCCAGACAATAAGGTCTTTATGTAAAAGTATCTTTTTTTCATTCATAGCTTCTTTTGTATTTTCTATTCCCTAACAACTAACACCTATTACCTTCTTATTTAGCAAGCATGATAGTACGCTTATAGACATCCAGATTTTCAAGTACAATACCCGTACCCTTAACCACACAAAAGGCGGCATCATCAGCTACATAACAAGGTACGTTGATAGTCTTAGAAATCAACTGATCCAAATGACGAAGCTGTGCTGTGCCACCTGAAAGTACCATCCCCTTATCCATAATATCCGAAGCTAGTTCTGGCGGCGTTTCCTGAAGCACTTGTTTGATAACATTGATAATTTCACGAAGCTCATCTTGGATAGCTTCGGTCACTTCATTAGAAGAAAGATTAACTGTCTTAGGAAGCCCTCCCATCAAATCACGACCACGTACTTCCATATAATCTTCTTTGACCTGAGCCATGGCTGATCCTATTTGAATCTTAATTTCTTCAGCGGTACGATCACCAATAGCGAGACTATACTTACGCTTAATGTAGTCTGAGATAGCCTGATCGATACGATTACCTCCGACACGTGCACTATGAGCTGCTACTACTCCACCAAGTGAAATAATGGCAATTTCTGAGGTTCCTCCTCCGATATTGATAATCATATTACCCTGGGCTGTATGAATTGGGATACCCGCTCCAATAGCCGCAAGAATTGGCTCCTTCACCACATACGCAGCTTTAGCTCCTGCCTTCATGGCGGCGTCAATCACGGCACGACGCGCTGTAGAAGTGATACCTGCTGGAATAGAAATCACTACTTCTGGACGAAAAAAACGTACGCGGCCACTGACTTTATTCAAGAAATAGCGAATCATAGCCTCAGTTACACGGTAGTCAGCAATGGCACCATCACGAAGTGGCTGTTTAGCGACAATAGTGTCTGGGGTACGGCCAAGCATCTCTTTGGCTTCATTACCGACTGCCAGTACTTTATTTTCCAAAAGTGAAATAGCGACCACTGAGGGCTCATTGACTACTACTCCCTGGCCCGGCACAAATACCAGCGTGTTCGCTGTACCAAGGTCAATGCCAATTTTTCGTAAAAAAAATGATTTCATATTATATTTCTGTACGCTTTATATCTGCACCGATTAACTGTAGACGCTCCTCAATCCTCTCGTACCCTCTATCGACTTGATAAATTTCTTCAATCGTAGTGGTCCCTTCGGCTGTAAGAGCAGCAATAATCAAAGCTGCTCCCGCTCGTAAATCAAAACTCTTTATGCGGGTTCCCTTGAGTGAGGTTTTCCCGTGAATTATCACCTGATGAGGATTGAGTACCTTAGCATGTCCTCCCATCTTTTCTAGTTCTTGGACATAATTGAAACGGCCTTCAAAAAGAGGATCATGTATAAGTGTCTCCCCTTCTGCCTGAGTAGCCAGAATACCAAAGGGTGCTTGGACATCTGTAGGGATACCTGGATAGACACGCGTATCAACTTTACTAACTGCTGTCAGTTTATCGGTAGGTACCACAGTGATACTATTGTCTGTTACCTGAAATCCCACTCCAAATTCTTTCAGCTTCTCGAGGACAGCATCTAGGTGTTCTTCTCTCGCATTCTCTACGGTAATAGCACTTCCTGTCGCAGCCCCAAGAATTAAGAATGTAGCGGCTTCGTTGGCATCGGGAATAATCGTATATTCACTGCCTTGTAAATCCTTCTTACCTGTTACGATAAGTGTTGTAGTACTAATCCCTTCGATAGTTGCTCCAAGTGAAACCAAGAAACGTGCTAAGTCTTCTACGTGTGGCTCACAGGCAGCAAGCTTGACTGTCGTTACCTCTGGAAGTGTTGCTGCTACCATCAAAATATTTTCCGTAGCAGTGACTGATGATTCACGAAGTACTACTTTGCCAGCCTGACGTTTACGAGCATCTATTTGATAGCCTTTTTCTGTTGTTTCTACAATCACCCCTAACTTACGGAGGGCATCCATATGGGTATCGACTGGACGAGCTCCAATCACACATCCTCCTGGATGACTGACAACAAACCTATCTTGAGTAGCCGAGAGAGAACCTAAGAGCAAAATTGATGAACGTAATTTTTTCACCAGATGCTGATCAAGTTTAGTAACATCGTACTGACCTGGAGTAATAGCCACCGAGTGCTCACCTACCCATTCCACGGAAACCCCCATACTCTCAAGGATTTCAAGCATACGAAAAACATCCTCAATACGTGGGATATTATGAAGTGTGGTCGTATGTGACGTGAGGAGGGTGGCAGCAAGGATAGGAGTAGCTGCATTTTTGGAACCAGAAACGCTTATACTACCCTTTAATTCCTTACCACCAGTAATTTCAAAAACTTGCATACCCCAGAGAGACGTGCCTTATCTGTAAGATAAATCAGTCTTTACATCTCAAAAAATTAAAAACCAGGCCCTTTTATACCGTTTGTCTCACGGGGCAAGGTGGGCTTAGTATAGCCCAGAAACAGATATTTTTCAAGCCTCGCCTTTTAATTTTTTAGGCTTGTTTGCGGACATAATCATAAGCCGAAAGAGCCGCTATGACCCCATAACCAGCAGAAATATTGTTTTGTTTGTACGGTACATCTGTGGCGTCACCTGTTGCAAAGATACCCGGAAGCGACGTGGCAGCTGTCTTTCCATCCACTACTATTTCTTTTCTTTCATTAAGAGTCAGGAGATCTTCCACAAACTCTGTATTTGGCACCATACCAATTTCTACAAAAACACCATCTAGTGTAAGAGTTTTTTCTGTTCCCTCTTCTAAGTCTGAATACACCAAGCCTGTGACCGCATTCTCTCCAAGAATTTCCTGCGTGACTGCATGATAGATTACACTGACTTTTTCAGAAGCCAGAATATGATCTTGAGTGACTTGATCACCCTTAAGTTCTCCAGAACGTACCAGCAGAATAATCTCACTGGCATATGGTAGTAAATCCTCCACTGCCTCAAGTCCAGCATTACCTCCTCCTACCACTGCTACTTTTTTGTTACGGAAAAATGGAGCATCACAAGTAGAACAGTACACTACACCTTTACCTTTAAACTTTTCTTCACCGGGCACATCAAGATGACGGTGACGACCGCCTGAAGCCACAATTACTGTCTTCGTATCATAACTCACTTTCTCCGTAGAGACTGTATAGGTACCATCTTCATTTTTCTTCAGATGATTGACGCGATGACCCACTTCAATTTCCAAGCCTTCTTGAGCCCGTAGGTGTTTTTCGAGTGATTGGGCAAAATCCCAACCCGTGATTGTTTCTGTCCCAATCCAGTTCTCAATCCCAGCTGATACAGCTGACTGACTCTCAAAACTCTCTGTAATAAAAAGAGCTTTCATCTGCTTACGTGCCGCATAGATTCCTGCAGCTACTCCTCCTGGACCTCCACCGATAATAATAACGTCGTACATAGTATTTAATGTGTAGTTAATAGTGAACAGAAAGAAAAAACTATCCAGCCTTTAGAAAGTATTAGAATTGCTTTTTTAAGACCGCGATTTTTGATGCGAGCACGGTTCATAATCTGTTTACAAACAGATTATGAGAGCGAAAAAATCTAGAATCCTTTTTCTCGCTGGGAAAAAGGATATGTCGTAAAAAGTAATTCTAATAACCTCTCACGAATAAGCTCTCTCATTATACATGAGACTGCCTTAGAGAGCCAAAACCTGCGCTTTAAACTGCTCTCCGCGATCAAATTCATTCTGAAACATCCCAAAACTGGCTGCTCCAGGCGACAACAGCACTGCGTCACCGACTGAAGATACCTGCACAGCCCTAGAAACAGCCTCTTCCATACTCTCAACTACTTCATAATCCTCGTAAAAAGCTCTTCGTAAGGCCTCTACAATTTTATCCGTAGCACTACCAGAAAAAAGAATAACATACTTAGCTCGACGGACTATTGTTTCCACCAAAGCCTCTAGGGGCAAACCTTTGTCACTGCCCCCTGCTATAAGCACCAATCCACCCTCTACCGAAGCAACCGAGGCCTTCACGGCGTCAGGAATGGTGGCTGCAGTGTCATTGATATATTTCACTCCCTGATATTCTCTTACCAATTCAAAACGATGTGGTACACCCGCAAAAGTCTTCAATCCTTGAGAAATTTCTTGTGGAGTCAATCCTGCTTCAAGCGCTGCCAGCGCAGCTGCAAGTAAGTTCTCAAAATTGTATTCACCCTGAAGCAAAGAGTCATGCTTACTGATAAGTTTCAGAGATTCCTCACCGTCTTTCATCCAAAGATTCTCTCTGTCTTGCCACGCATCCCTGTCAGGATTAAAACCGAATGAAAGCACTCTTCCAGGTGCCTGACTCCCAAACCATTCTGTCCACTCATTATGATGAGAAAGTATCAGTACACCTTCTGGATTTTGCCACAAAAAAATCTCTGCTTTATCCTCAGCATACGTCTCCATATCTGGATAGTAATTCAAATGGTCTGGATATAAGTTAGTAATCACAGCAATACTTGGGCTCTTTTCTACATCACGTAGCCCTGATAAACGCCATGAGGAAAGCTCAAAAACTACAGTACTATCTTCAGTCACTTTGGACAATTCAGAAAGCACCCCTGTTTGACTGACTCCTACTGGCACTACTTTCTTACCCGCTTTTTCTAAGATATGTATCAAGGCGCTTGTTGTTGTCGTCTTGCCCTTACTTCCAGTTATTCCAATAATAGGTGCCTGGCACAATGAAAAGAAAATGCCTGAATCCATAAGAATGCGGGCACCTGATTCACGAGCGTGAAGAATATATGGATTATCCCACTTAATGCCAGGGTTTTTGATTACTACATCTATCTCTTCAAAATCCTCCATTCTATGTTCCCCTAAACGCCATTCTATGCGTACATCTTTTGGTACAAGCATCATACTCTCCTTAAGATACTCTCCACTTTTTTGGTCCGTGATAAGTATTTTGGCCACATCAGTATCAAGCAAAAACTGGACAGTGCCCAGGCCTCCACCGTTTGTACCAAAGCCAAATACTACCACCTTCTTATCCCGAAAATACTCTTTTGTGATGTTTTCTTTCATAAATGCTTGAAATCTGATATTTCGAAAGCTAAAACTTGGAATGATTTGC
>CAZYOT010000009.1:0-4068 GCA_964649305.1 uncultured Bdellovibrionales bacterium | reverse complement strand
AAAGAATTATATACAAAAAAATGGCTCTGAAAAGCCATTTTGTTAATTAAGTTGCTATTGAAACCAGCCCTTTTTGGGAGTCAGCACCCTTCCTCGTTTAAGTAAGTTGACCACTCCCATAGAGAGAGCGCTCTCTCCTCCGATAATTACCTCGTCTACTCCGGTAGCGTACTGATATGGGTTTTCCAATGTGGCGTTGTCCTGCACTGTCTCTGGATTAAAGACGATAATATCTGCTACATACCCTTTCATAAGTTTACCTCTTTTTTCTAGATGAAATTTATCAGCTGGCTTGCCGGTCATTTTATGGATAGCCTCTTCCCATGATAAAATCTTTTCTTCACGTACATAACGCGCCAACACCTTGGGAAAAGTCCCAAAACTACGTGGATGCACCAACTCTCCTGTCTTCTTATGCTCTTCACTATAGCCAGCACCATTACTCGATATAATAGAAAATGGATGTTGTATAGCATCTTTCACATTCTTACCAGAAAGTACTTCAAGAGAAACAATGGCTTGGCCATCACTGGCTAACAAAAAATCAATCAGTGTATCTTCTGGACTCTTGCCTTGAAGCTTGGCAATCTCTGAGATTTTTCGACGTGAAAGCATACGAGAGAGGGCTGAAGAAGAAATCAAAATTTGATCGTAGTTGAGGTTCTTCATACGTAAATCACGGAGCACTGCTTGCTTGGTCTGAGGATCTTTCAGCTTAGAAAGCATCATCTGACGACCATCTTTGGTAATCCACTCTGGGAGCAGTGTGTAAAGTACTGAACCAGTCTGGGTATAAGGATACACATCAAAAGTCACATCTACACCATCGAGTGCCTTAGCCTCGATCAAATTAATAGCCTCTGCCTGAAGATTCCAGTGAGACTCACCGACTGCTTTCAAGTGAGAGATATGTAGGGATACTCCTGTTTCAGTCGCCACAGTCAGTGCTTCCTCTACAGCCTTCACAAGATCAGCTTCTTCATCACGGACATAGGTAGCATAGACTCCCTTTTTCAGCGCGACTGTTTTAGCAAGGTGACTAATTTCTCGTATACCAGCGTCTCTTGCATGTGTATAGTGAAGACCGGTAGACATTCCAATAGCCCCTTCCTTCAAGGCCTTCTTGAGCAAGTCATCCATAATCTCAATATCCTCTGGAGTAATTGTACGAGCCACATCTTGCATAACACCACGACGAAGGGTCCCATGACCTACCAAAGTGGCAAAGTTTACTCCCAATCCTTTCCGACTGACTTCGGCCAAATACTCTGCCATTGTCAGCCAGTTGAAGTTGATCTTCTGCACATCGGTCCACTTCTGAATAGACCGAATCGTTTGCGGATTTACCAATGGAGCTAGTGATGAACCTGAATTTCCACCAATCACAGTAGTTACACCCTGATAGAGAAGACTCTCTTGATAGGGATTCTTGAAAATCTGCCAGTATGTATCTGCATGATTATTGACATCAATAAAACCAGGAGCTACATATTTACCCATCGCATCTATTTCTTTTTCACCACGCTCATGTACGAGATCACCGATAGCCAGTATCTCACCTTCACGTACTCCGATGTCAGCTCGAAACATAGGACGTCCGGTCCCATCTATCAAAATGCCATTTTTTATAAGAAGATCATACATGGTATTAAGCTGATTTCTTAGCAAGTACCTTCTCCACATCCTTCATAAAAGCTTCATCACTGCGCAAACTCTTAGGAATAATAGCCTCGACACTCACCGCTTCCTTGAGCTGACCTATTCTTTCTAGAGCACCTTTTTTGGCTACTGCTATAATTTCGTCATACTCTGGCATATCTTCACGAACATAATGGACATTACTAAAATCCCTTCTTGTAGCGGCGAGTATCACTTTGCCGGTATGCATATCTCTATCCATTTCTGCTACAGCATTACCGGAATTACGAGTATTCGGCATACTCGCGATCTGCACATGAAAAGATTCATCTTTACGCAAATCATCTACTGCATAGTGCATAGCATACGCTGGATCCACAGTAGCTACCCGAAGCATAAATGGTTTGTTACTACGAGCTTCTCTTGGAAGGGTTTGCATAAAACTACCCAGTGACTCTCGACTGGATTCCAACTGATGGACATATTTCTCGAAATCTCCTGACTCCTGAAGTTTGTCAAAATGAATCTCCTCTCTACCAAAAGTATCTTCCTTAAACAAACTCTTTGTTTCATTGACTGGAGCAATTGCTATTTCCTCTTCTGGAGCTACCTCTTCAGGCGTCTCTATAACCACTTTTTCAGGTTCTGCTACGATTTCTTTTTTAGGTACCTTGACCTTCTTAGGCTCTGGCACTTTCTCCTCCGCTTGCGGCAACGGTTCTTCAAGTTCTTGGTGAATCTTCAAAAGTTCCTCTTCCAATTGATGTCGCTCCTGGACCAGGGCCAGGAGTTCTTCGTCTTTTTTATCAGGACTAATTTCCTGATTAAGACTGGCTATTCTTTCTTCTACCTGATGTTCTTCCTCTAGCAAAGACTCATGTTCTTTGTCGGCTCGAATATACTCTAAAAGAGCATTCTCTACATGCTTACGCTCAGCCAATAATTCCAAGACTGCCTCATCAGAAAGACCCTCAAGAGAGGTCCCTTGAATCTCTTTTAAACGCATTTCTAATGTCTTTCGCTCCTCCTGCATAAGACGTTTACTCACTCTTTAAACTTGTATGGATAGCCATTTCTACTAAGCGATTTGAGTAGCCCCATTCATTATCATACCAAGCGACTACTTTTACCAAGTCACCGTCCACCACGGCTGTCATAGAAAGATCTACTGTACTTGAATATGGGCTGCCGATAAAGTCTGATGATACAAGTGGCTCATCAGTTACTGCCAACACATTTCGATAGCGTGGAGAAGCTGCAGCCTCCTTTAAGACGTCATTAATTTTTTCAACAGTTGTTTTTTGCTTAAGAAGAAAAGTAAAATCTGTCAGTGAGACTACAATCGTAGGAACGCGCACAGAAATACCATCAAATTTCTCGTGTAGCTCTGGCAGCACCTGTGTCACGGCAATCGCAGCACCGGTAGTAGTAGGCACAATATTTTCTGCTGCTGCTCTGGCACGACGTAGATCTCGGTGAGGTCCATCCTGCAAATTCTGATCAGCAGTATAAGAATGTATGGTAGTCATCAAGGCCTTCTCAATCCCAAACTTCTCATGCAATACTTGAGCGATAGGTGCGAGGGAGTTAGTGGTACAAGAAGCATTAGAGACGACTGTTTCCTCTTGGTATGTATCATGATTGACCCCGATCAGGAAGGTTGGCACTGAGCCATCATCACCCTTAGAAGGAGCTGAGAGAATTACTTTCTTGGCACCAGCGGTAATATGCTTAGAGGAGCCTTCTTTATCAGTAAAACGCCCTGTACACTCAAGTACCACGTCTACATTCAAATCTTTCCAAGGCAGTTTTTCTGGTACAGGTTCAGCAAACATAGGGTACTCTACTCCTGCCACTCGAATACCTTTTTCAGTCACCGCTACCTCCTCTCGGAAATGTCCATAGGCTGTATCATACTTCAATAAATGCGCCAAAACACTTGGCTCGGTCAAATCATTGATAGCCACTACCTCTATTTCATTTTTTTGCAAAGCTATTTTGAAAGCTGCTCTTCCAATTCTTCCAAATCCATTGATTGCTACGCGTACTTTTTTTGCCATAGTGTTACTGTCATTTTTTATGAATTTTCTCCTTGATGTTGCTCATACAAACCAAGCATTTTGACTATCTCATATGGGAATAAACTTTCTCTCCCGACGAGCACTCCATCCATACCAGCCTCCCAAGAACCCGCTCCCAAGTAAGCACTTTTCACTGATCCTCCGTACAATCCCCGTATCCGCTCAGCCGTACCTTCATCAAGTAACTTCTCAAGAAAATTGTGAATCAATGTTTTGACTTCTTGGATTTCTTCTGTCGTCGGTGTTCGGTCAGACCCTATAGCCCAACGTGGCTCATAAGCAATAATCACTTTTTCTGCCTGCAGTTTTGAAAGTCCTGTAAAGATACACTCAAATGGCATCTCCAAGA
>CAZYOT010000008.1:20016-23156 GCA_964649305.1 uncultured Bdellovibrionales bacterium | reverse complement strand
AAGATTTTCTATTTTTTTGTTTTGCTTCTCTACTGTCACCTGCAGCTCCACATTTTGCGTTCTCAATTTTTGATTCTGGACAAGGAGGTAACCTACGAGTACCAAAAGCACGAGCACACCCACCAGAAGGACTCGTTCTCTCTTAGTGAAATTCTTGATATCACTTAGTTGCATAGATCTCTGTTCTCCACTATTATACTCTATTCTCTGGTTCTTCTTGCTATACTAACTCTATGTTTCTCGATATTCTCCTTGGCCTTCTCTGGGCCACTGTCACCAGCTCTATCTTTCATGTGCCTCTTACTCCATGGTGGCTTATCTTGGGTGTCTTTTTTGCCATGCTTCCTGATATTGATTTCTGGATAGAGTTTGCCAAACGAGGCACTGTGGGTGGCAAAACCCTAGGCGCTCATCGAGTCCTTACTCATATTCCCCTCCTCTTTGTCATTCCTGTTATCCTTTTGTTCATCTATGGAAGCACGGCTCTAGGCACCCTATTTGTCCTAGGTGTGTATGGACATCTCATACACGATGCTACTGGCATGGGCTATGGATATCGCCTCTTCTATCCATTTTCTCCTTTGTTTTATAAGTTCTTTTCAGACAAAGAAGGTAACATTATCTACAGCTGGAAACATTTTATGGTACGCTGGACAAGAGCCGAGGTGGAAGCACTGCACCAAAAACACGGTAACGATGACTGGCTCCAAGATGACATTCGCTATCACCAGGAGCACTGGCGAGAGCTTACTCTTCAGGTAATTATTCTTATTCTTGTGATCATCCTTTTTTATCATTTGCTGACATGACCAAAGTCCTCGCTATCGAAACATCTTGCGACGAAACCGCCTGTGCTATCTTGGAGTCTACTCCAGCTGGTATCAAGGTGCTGTCTAATATAGTCTCCTCTCAGGCTAGTCTTCATGCTGCTTACGGTGGTGTAGTGCCCCAACTCGCTGCTCGTGAACATATCAACAACATAGTGCCAGTAGTAGCCGAAGCCCTTACCGAAGCCAAACTCTCCAAAGACGCCATCGACTTCATTGCGGTCACTGAGGGGCCTGGTCTCATGCCAGCCCTACTTATAGGAGTCAACGCTGCCAAGACCCTTTCGCTTATCTGGGACAAACCCCTCATGGGAGTCCAACATCTCGAAGGCCACATCTATGCCAACCTGCTCAAACCCGAAACCACTCTCCAGTTTCCCCTCATCGCTCTCATTGTCTCTGGTGGCCATACCGAACTAGTACTAATGGAAAATCATTTTCAGTACGAAATCCTCGGTGAGACTCAAGATGATGCCGCTGGTGAAGCTTTCGATAAAGTCGCCAAGCTTCTGCACCTCCCCTATCCGGGTGGACCAGAGGTAGCCAGTCGTGCTGATACTTATCGTACTACTCATGACGCTACTCTCATCCAAAGTGTGACCGATAAATTTCCTCGTCCCATGCTTACTGCCGACAACTATGATTTTTCTTTTTCTGGACTCAAAACCGCTGTCCTCTACGCAGTCCAAAAAGAAGACCTCTCTATCAAAGAGCAACCTGACTTTATCCCAAGTATTTGCCATGCTTTCCAAGAAGCTGCTACCGATGTCCTTGTAGGCAAGACCCAGCGTGCGCTTGCCATGTACAGCCCAGCTACCTTTGTGATTGCGGGTGGAGTCTCTGCCAATACTCGCCTAAGAGAACAACTCACCACTCTGATCGAGACCCAGTTTCCCGAGACTACTTTTCTCACTCCTGAGTTCAAATACTCGCTCGACAATGCAGCCATGATTGGGTCGGCCGCGCTCATGCGTTTCGACCGCATGACAGAAGACGAAAAAGCAAACCTCAAGACCAATACACTCACACTTGATCCCAATCCTAATCTCCCCCTTCATTCCTAAGTCACTCTCATGCAAGTCACCGCCATCAAAACTACTACCGTCAAAGCAGGCGACCAAGATATTTTTTCGTTTCTTGATCTAAACCTCAAACACGTAGAAGAAGATTCTCTCTTGGCTATTACATCTAAGGTAGTTTCTCTTTGTGAAAACAATGTTCTTCCGCTTACCCTCGACAAAGAAACTCTTCTCCAAGAACACGCTGATTACTATCTTCCCAAGGAATACCGCAAGCTAGGCTCATGCACTATCACGCATCATGCTTTTATTGGTGGTGCTGGTATCGATGAGTCCAATGCTGATGGTCACTACGTCCTTCTACCAAAAGATGCCCAAGCTAGCGCCTGGGCTATCTACACCTATCTCAAGAAACGCTTTAGTCTCCAAAATGTTGGTGTCATTATTACCGACAGTCACTCTACTCCTATGCGCCGTGGTGCCAGCGGCATAGTCCTTGCCTACTCAGGCTTTCATGGTCTCAAGGACTACCGTGGCACCCCTGATCTTTTTGGTCGCAACCTGGTGATGGAGCAGGCCAACATTGCAGATGCTCTCGCCACCACTGCTGTTCTTATGATGGGTGAAGGCAACGAACAAACACCGCTTGTTCTTATGAATGAACTCCCAAACAATATTGTCTTTTCCGCTACTGCCCCTTCAGAAGAAGAAAGAAAAGAATTTTTTGTAGATCTCGAAGATGATATTTTCTCACCTCTTTTTGATATGACCAAACTCGCCAAAGGCAAGAAATCCTAGTCTGTTTTTATCTTGACTGGGAACGTTTCTGTGCTAAGCTCTAAGTGCTTTCCTTGGTAGTTGGACGCATATGGGACTGGAACCCCCTACAGTATGCGAGTGTCGGTCTGATAAGTGCTATGGTCGCATGGCCCTATCACGCCGAACCAACATCTCTGGAGAGTGTCCTTTAGGGGGACTCCTTGCTTACTTCCTGTCTGGGAGTCCCCTCTTTTTTTATTCTGGTAATTATGCTAGTATAAAATCGTGGCGGGATGGACATTAAATTAAATAGCGGAGTGATACACCAATTCTCGTATCAACAAACTCCGTCTGGCACTTGCCTTTATATTTTCTTTAATCTCCCTCCCCCCGCCAGCAACGTTATGCGTAGCATTTCGGGCACGGCGCCCACAACCCTCACTCTCAACGCAGAGTATCACCATTCTCATTTAGAGTAGCCCGTCGCAACAAAGCTTGCCCGGGCTTTTGAGTTTTTATATACACTTTTTCTTGA
>CAZYOT010000008.1:11830-20006 GCA_964649305.1 uncultured Bdellovibrionales bacterium | reverse complement strand
CAAAGCCTTTTCTCTGTTATTCTGTCTCATATGCCCGGTAGTAATACTTCGACTGGGCAAGTAAAATACTTTCAATATTTTTGAACAACTGCTGTATTTAATATTTTTTCTTTCAGACTAAGATTTTTTAAAAAACTTTGTCGAAGTTTTCCTACCGGGTATGAATCCACAAGAACTCCCCAAAACCTACACCGCCACTGACTGGGAAGACTCCCTCTACCAAACCTGGCTTGAGAGTGGTTATTTCAATCCTGATATTTGTCTCGAAAAAGGTGTAGCAAATATCTCTGCAGAGCCATTTAGTATAGTCCTACCACCGCCAAACGTTACTGGTACCCTTCACACAGGCCATGCCACCATGCTTGCTATTCAAGATACTCTTGTCCGCTTTGCTCGTATGCAGGGCAAACGCACCCTTTGGGTTCCTGGTACCGATCATGCTGCAATCGCCACACAAAGCAAAGTAGAGAAGCTTCTCCAAGAAGAACATCTTACGCGTTATGATTTAGGCAGAGAAAAATTTCTCACTCGTGTTGAAGCATTTGCCAAAGAAAGTCATGACACCATCGTACACCAAACCATGAAGTTGGGTTCTTCTTTAGATTGGTCACGTGAAGCCTTTACTCTTGATAGTGCTCGCAACCTTGCTGTTAACAAGGCATTTAAGACTATGTACGATGAAGGTCTTATCGTTCGTGGTGACCGTATCGTCAACTGGGACCCTAAGGGTCAAACCACTATCTCTGATGACGAAGTTGTCTACAAGGAAGAAGTCAGTCAGTTCTACTTTCTTCAGTATGGACCTTTTGAAATTGCTACTGCTCGTCCCGAGACTAAGTTTGGTGATAAGTATGTGGTTATGCATCCAGATGATACTCGCTACGCTACCTACACTCATGGTCAGACTATCGAACTTGAATGGATCAATGGGCCCATCACCGCTACCATTATCAAAGACAAGTCCATCGACATGGAATTTGGTACTGGTGTCATGACCATTACCCCTTGGCACAGCATGGTGGATTTCGAGATTGCCGAACGTCATGGTCTCGACAAAGAACAAATTATTGATACCTATGGCATCCTTCTCCCTATTGCCGGAGAATTTGCGGGCACCTCTATCAAAGAGGCTCGCGGGGCTATTATCGCTAAGTTACAAAGCAAGGGTCTCGTAACCAAAATCGAAGAAAACTATGTCCACCAAGTAGCCACTGCTGAACGCACGGGCGAAATTATCGAGCCTCAAATTATGCGTCAGTGGTTTGTCCAAGTAGATAAACCTTTCACTCGTAATGACAAAGAGGTCACTCTCAAATCACTCATGCAACAAGCGGTACGTGGTGGCGAGGTCACTATTTTACCTGAACGCTTTGAAAAAATTTATTTCAACTGGATAGATAATCTCCGTGACTGGTGTATCTCACGACAGATTTGGTATGGTCATCGTATCCCTGTATGGTATCGAGGTGAAGAAGTGTATTGTGGTACAGAGGCCCCACAGGGTGATGGCTGGGTACAAGATCCTGATACACTTGATACTTGGTTTTCGTCTGGTCTCTGGACTTTCTCTACACTTGGATGGGGCTCTGATGAAACAAAGTGGGCACTAGAAAAAATCTATCATCCCAACACTCTCATGGAAACTGGGTATGATATTCTCTTTTTCTGGATTGCTCGCATGATTCTCATGTCCTCCTATCTTCTAGATGAAGTGCCTTTTAAAACAGTGTACCTTCATGGCCTCGTACGTGATGGCGAAGGACGTAAGATGAGCAAGAGTCTAGGTAATATCGTTAATCCTCTCGACATCATACACGAGTATGGCGCTGATGCTCTACGCTTAGCTCTTATGAGTAGCAATACTCCCGGTAATGACCTCCGTCTCTCTGATGAAAAAATTGTTACCCAACGAAACTTCGTCAACAAACTCTGGAATATTAGTCGCTATGTTTTTCTTTTACAAGAAACCAATCTAGAGTCAAGTAAAGCAAAATCCCTGGCAGACAACTATATTCTCATGCATCTCAGTACAGTTATAGAAAATGTCACTACCCAACTTGAAAGCTACCAAACTTCTTCAGCTATTGAACTCCTTCGAGACTTTACACTCAACAGCCTGGCAGACTGGTATATTGAGGTACACAAAATCGAAAAAAATGATGCTGTTTTACAATATGTTTTAAGAGAACTCCTAAAACTCTGGCATCCCTTTATCCCTTTTGTCACTGAAGCCATCTGGAGTCAAATTGACTCCACAGATCTTCTCCTAATAACAAAATGGCCCCAGAAAAATCAAGAGATTGACCCTTCTACAATTCAAAGTTTTGAAAATATCCAAACTCTTATCACCCGTATCCGAAACATCCGCGCCACCTACCGCATTACTCCTAAGGCACCCCTAGAAGCAATTATTTATACCTCTGAACCAAACCTCTTTGAGGAAAATCGTCTTACCATCGAAAAGATGGCTAGCCTAGCTTTTGCCACTACTAAAGATGAGCCTACTCAAACTCCAGGCAGTATCCGTCTCATCGAAGGCAGCTTCACGCTCTTACTCAATCTCACTTCACTCGTAGACTTCAGCGCTGAGCAAGATCGCCTTATCAAAGAACTGGCCGAGACCAATCGTTTCCTTACTGGTTTGAGTGCTCGCCTGGATAATCCTCAGTTCCGAAACAATGCTCCAGCTCAAGTTATCGAAGCCCAAGAAAACACTCGAATGGAAATGCAAGAAAAAATTACCGCTCTTGAGTCCGCCGTCGAAGAAGTCAAAATTGCTCTCGCCTAAAACATGCCCAGTGGGACAACTTCAAGAAAATGATCTCATAAATCTCAAAGCTAACGACATTTAATATAAACTATCTAACCAACACTCTTTAAGCGAACTATTTTTAAAATAAATCACTTGAAGTAGTACCACTGGGTATGCCCTACATCATCGCCTTCATCTTTGGACTCCTCGCTTCCTTTGGAGCACTCCTGGTAGAGCTTCTCTATACTTCGTTTACCGTTAGCTCTACATCACTGGCAATCGGCACTACGCCTATCACTCCTAGTCTCTCAGACCTTCTCATCTTGGCCCTTATCGAAGAAGTGAGTAAGATAGTCTTCTTCCTCCGAAGCGCTCATTTTAATACCACTCCATACAATACTCCACTCTTTGCTATTGGCTTTGGTGCTGGTTTTGCAAGCCTTGAGTATTTTGCTGTCAGCTTCTTGTCCCTCCCAGTGAGCGGCCCGATT
Organism: uncultured Bdellovibrionales bacterium; assembly: GCA_964649305.1. Taxonomy (GTDB): domain Bacteria; phylum Patescibacteriota; class Minisyncoccia; order Moranbacterales; family UBA1568; genus UBA1568. The sequence continues at coordinate 16,763 of CAZYOT010000008.1, read as the reverse complement.
ATTGGCATTCTTGCTGTCCACATCCTTACTGCTCTCCTTCTTATTTATGGCCTCAAAGACCGCCTTGACAAAAAGCGTGTTCTCTTTGTTTTAGCCATTATTACCCTTATTCACTTTGGCTACAACGCCTTTCTTTACTAGGAGAAGAATAGGTCAATTTGTAGTTGCTTATCGACACAAAATATCCTATACTATATGCATACAGTTCGTATATATTAAATACCTTGTTTTTTTCGCAAATTTATGACAAAACAAAAAAAGAGCTTCTTTGAGCGACTGACAGGCGCTGAAAGTCTTGAGGCTAATTATCAAGACACTGTCCCAGTCTATAATGAAGAAGTAGAAGAAACACAACACGTTATGATGATGCAAGAACCAGAGTCACGCTCATACCCTGTCCGCGAGGAAAACGCTTGGACCCCGAGTTATTCTCAGTCTGAGCCGGAGAGCAATGAAGGCCAGCTCACTATCGACGTCTACCAAACCGAGAACGAAATCGTCATCAAGTCCACTATCGCTGGAGTCAAGCCGGAAGACCTCGATGTCTCTATCAACAACGACATGGTGACTGTCAAAGGCGAACGCAAGAACGAAGAAGAAGTCAGTCATGGCAACTACTACTACCAAGAGTGTTACTGGGGTGGATTCTCTCGCTCAGTTCTCCTCCCAGTTGATGTTATTCCAGAGAAAGCTGACGCTTCACTCAAAAACGGCATCCTTACCATCCGTCTTCCAAAAGCAGACACTACCAAAACCAAAAAAATTCAAGTACGCGGTTTCTAGTTGAGTTGTACCAGATGAGGTTTTGTGCACCCGCCGATTGTCCTCTCTGGTCAATCGGTTTTCTTTTTTCCATCTTATCCTTACTTCATGAAGCGTTCCCTCTTTATCTTTAGTCTTCTAGCCCTTTTTGCTTCAGGGAGTTTTGGTGCATCTGCAGCCACAGTACCTACGGTCAATCTCACCCTCAAAGACAAGACGGAAGTGATACCAAGCTCTACCGTAGAGAGCTGGATATCTATTGATACCCACGGCACCTTTACCCAGAAGCGCAATGCCGAGATAGAAAATCCGAGCTACTGTCCTGCCGGCTATGCTTTTTGTGACTTCGTGTTACCTCGTGAGTATCGTTACCATATCAAGACCAAACTCAGTACCACTATAGATGAAGCCAAGGTTAGCGCTTCTCTCGAAGACCTCGCTCTCCGTACCGAAATTACTCCCCGGGATGCAGTCTTTACTGGAGACGAAAATGGCAATATTACTCTGGCCACCAAAGAAATCTATGGCTTTGTGATTGATCAAGAAAAAGCCAAAAAGCTCATCGCTGATGAAATCCGCCTAAGCAATCACTCCCCACTCGTCATCAATATCCCAGGCAAAGTAGTCGAACCAAAGATTAAAGCCAGCGACATGGCTAATCTCGGCATCAAAGAGCTCCTCGGTGTCGGTACCACTAATTTCAAAGGTTCACCCAAGAACCGTATCTACAATATCAAGCGTGCCCTAGAGCAGTTTCAGAGTGTTATGGTGGCACCTGGTGAAGAGTTTTCTTTTGTCCACTATCTTGGTGAAGTGGATGGCGAGCACGGCTACCTCCCAGAGCTTGTCATCAGAAACAACAAAACAGAACCAGAATTTGGTGGGGGTATTTGTCAGGTCTCGAGCACTGTATTCCGTGCTGCTATCTACAGCGGTCTCAAAATTACCGAGCGTCGCAACCACTCCTACCCAGTCCGTTATTATCTCCCATACGGTATGGATGCCACAGTCTACGTCCCTCGGCCAGACTTTAAGTTCAAGAATACCACCGCCAACTACATCATGATGCAGTCCGCTATCGATGGTGATACTCTCACTTTCCGCTTCTTTGGTACCAAGGATGGCCGTACTACCACTGTAGATGGTCCACATATCCTTGAGCGCGGTGGTGATGGCAGTATGCGCACTGTCTTCACTCAGGAAGTCAAAGACAAAGACGGTAATGTAATGCAAAAAGACAGCTTTGCAAGTAACTACAAGTCCCCAAGTCTCTTCCCACACCCAGGTGAAGAGCGCAAACTGACCGCTAAGCCAGGAGATTGGTCCAATGCTCAGTGGCGTGAATACAAACGCTTAAACCCCTAAAAGGCTAATGTCTAATAGCAAATGCCCAAATTACAAATGAAATCCTAATGCCAAATGAATTAAATTAAGACCTTATGATTTTGAGCTTGATTTGAAATTTGACATTTAGATTTTGACATTAAATATGGCTTTTCAAAGCTATTCTGTGTCCAATAAAGCTCTAACGGGGTTGACAAAATACACTTTAGGGTGTATACTGTATCCTAATGTTCTTTAAGGAGTAAATCTGTCATGGCGAAATGTCTACCACTCGATTGGTACATACTTCGCCATGACTGAGGGAAGTTTTGGAGAGAATGCTCGAGCGAGATTCAAAATCGCTTGCGACTATCCCAATGCATGGTATTTTCAACCGCCAAGGAGGCACAACTAAGATGGTGAAATCTCCGTGAACCCCCTGCTGCTGACGCACCAGGGTAGAACCGCCAATTTCGGCACATTCGCGATCACGCCATCGGGCGGCCGCGGCTTCATCGCCGACGCGCTGGTCGATACCATCAACCCAACCGCCGGCCTGGTCAACCTGACCATCTGATCGCCGTGCGACTTGAACGCAAGGAAAATTCCATGCGCCAATCGACCCACCCTCCTTTCTACTAACTGTCTGCCCAACACGGCTCGACACAAATCCCCCCTGGGGCCCCTTCGAGAGAAATCTTGTCGGGGCCCCAAATTATTTATACAGACTTTCGCCACCCGCTTCCTTGTTGACTGATTTCTCTCTTTTTGGTATTGTGTGAGTACGCTTTGACTGTGGTAAAGCGTTTGTGTTTGGGTGTATAGCTCAGTTGGTAGAGCAGTAGCCTCTTAAGCTAACGGTCGTAGGTTCGAGCCCTACTACACCCACCACGTAAAAATTCGTCCTTAGAGACAATCGCGTGATAGTAGTATCTATTGCCCTTGTAGCTCAATGGATAGAGCAGGGGTCTTCTAAGCCCTTGATGTAGGTTCGATTCCTGCCGAGGGCACAAAAAGAGTCTGCTAAAAAGATCTAGAGCAGCCTTGTTGCTGGTGTGTAGGAAGCGAACCTAGGTTCCCTGCCTGCCGGCAGGCAGGGATTCTCTGCCGAGGGCACAAAAAGAGTCTGCTAAAAAAAGAAGTATGTAGTGGGGTGGCTATCGTTCAATGGTAGGACAACGGTTTGTGGTACCGTGAATCAGGGTTCAATTCCCTGTAGCCACCCCAGTGTGTATTTCTTTACTGTAAAGACCCCTATTGAGGGGTTTTTACTATGCCATTTTTGACCTTTCTGTCAATAATTACAAATTCATAATAGAGAGTATACTGGAAGTACGGAGGACCTAACTAATTTTTTATTACATCACTATGATGAACCAGTCAGGTTGTGGAGTATCGCGTCACGTTCCTCGCATACTCTTATCACTCGTATACATCGTTGGTGGCGCCGGCTTTCTCATGAATTTTGCCGGTACCCAAAAGTTTATCGCTATGGGTCTTAGTCCTTGGGGACTTGCTAGCATCGCTATGATCGCTACTATTGTGGCCATCATCCTTAAGCTCGGAGGCGGCATCATGCTCCTTCTCAACTATCGTACCAGTACGGCAGCTTGGATGCTGATTGTCTTCACTCTCCTCGCTACCCTTATGTTCCACATGCAGTGGGGCGGAGAACAGGGTCAAATGCAAATGACCAACTTCCTCAAGAACCTTGGTCTTATCGGTGGCCTCATGCTCTATGCTGGCTGCTTCTGCAAGAAGTGCAAACTCTCTCGAGAAGAAGCTTAAATATCACTGTCCTCCCTATTATAAAAAACCTCCAGAGTATAGAGGTTTTTTATATGGTCTATATCTTTCTCCCCTAACGAATCTCAAAAGTGAGATTGACTTGAAGCTTGCCCGTCTCTGTACCAGGTTCAATAGTAGGAGATGGTACTGCCTTAGCTTCTGCTCCTCCCATAGCATCACTGGCTGCCATCGCGTTCATAGCATATGGCTGTATCGGACTGCTATTGTCTTCATAAAATGACACGAGCTTGCCCAGACGGAAGTTACCCGCCTTTGCCATTGCGAGAGCCTTCTTGCGACCATCCTGAAAAGCCTCTTCTCTCGCCAGATTACGAGCTTCACTATCGTCATCGGTAATAAAGCTGACCCCTGAGACACTATTCGCTCCTGCTGACACAATACCTGTCAGTAGATCCCCTACCATACCAGTATCACGGACCTTTACTTCAAGTGATTGAGTAATACTGTAGCCATTGATAGAAGGAGGCGGACAAATGCCTGTGCCCGGCGTACAGTTTGGGTAATTATAGCGAGGATTCATGGCATAATTGGTAGTCTTAAGATCCTTCTTTTCAATACCCTTTTCTTGTAGGAAAGCGTTGATAGCATTCATCTTTTCCGCATTGGCAGATTGAAGCTTGGTGACATCGCTTTCTCCCTCTGTAATTACAGTAGCCGTAAAAAAGGCTATATCGTGTGGCGTCTCTATATTAGCTTCCCCTTGTACTGTAAATGTACGCTGTGGAAAAGACTGGTCTATTGAGCGACCATACTGATATACATACCCTACGGCTGCTATCGCGAGAAGCAAAAATGAAATGGTTTTGATCTGTTTCAGATGTAATTCATGTATCATAGTTATTTGCCTTATTTAAGACTTATGCTTTTATTATAGTCCCTTTTTTCCCAAAATACCATTGACCAGAGGCTTTATATAAGCTACTGTACTCTAGTAGCAGCCTTCTCACCTGCAGCAGACAGGGAGCATTAAGAAAAGATGCCTCGATAGCTTAATGGATAAAGCTCCGGTCTTCGGAACCGGCAATGGGAGTTCGATTCT
>CAZYOT010000008.1:310-11820 GCA_964649305.1 uncultured Bdellovibrionales bacterium | reverse complement strand
GGGGCACAAACCAAAAACTCTCCCATAAGGGAGAGTTTTTAATTTTCAGTATTGTAGTTGGCGATAAACTCGCTGGGTACCGCCCACCACTCAGGACGAGTCCGTTTATCTCCATCTTTCCAATATCCTGGAAGTACTTGTTTCTGCCATGGCCCAATATAGATAGCGAAATGCAAGTGAGCCTCCCAATGACCATTATCAGCCGTAAAACCCTCGCCTACAAATCCTAGAGGCTCCCCTAGATCTACTTTATCTCCTATCCGCTTGTAGCTTGTGCCCAGATGGCCATAGAGTGAGTAAAAAGTCTGGCGACGCTTCGGGTGACGATGTCGGATAATAATTATATGTCCCCAGTTGCCTTTTTCTTTGTCTCCAGCATGCAGTGCTGCATACACTACTGTACCACGACCCATAGACCGGACATCAGTACCGGCAGGAACCATAATATCTTCGCCAAGATGAATACCCCAAAGCACCCCTTCGAGTACTGAACGCTTACCAAAAGGTAGTCCATTCACCTGATAGTGTTCAATCGGAAATTGCACCTGTGGAGTATTACGATACGCCATGCCATTAATATCAAATATTAAGACCTCTCAGACCTCTATTTACCCCGTTAGAAAAGAAGTAAACGCTTAGCTAAAATAAAACCGTAAGCCGTAGGAGCTTCTTTGAGGAAATATTACTCTCTAGGAAATTTTGTTTGATTTTTTAATGGGGTTTTTTGTTTTTGACTTCATGGTCGAGAATACGTACTATATCACGCATTTCTAGAATACTCAAGAGCAGGAAAAACACCGCAAAGAACTCCAGTCCGCCTACTACGAGCCCTCGATAAGCCTGGTCAAAAACATATCCAAGACTCAAAACCTTAGCCCCAAGAAAACTCAGGATAGCCACAAAGAGAAGCTTATACGTTGTGTCGAGTTTTTTTTCGGTGCGCCATATCACGCCCAAAGTAAACACTAAGGCAAATAGCAAAGTGACAATAGTCGTATACTCAATACCAAGAAGCAAAAAAGATGTCATATTTTATAATCGTGAGAAATAACCCAAACGCCCAATCCTAAACTCATCTGTATGACGATTACCCTTGAGGTAGAGCCAGTACTCATAAAACACAAAGAAAAGCCATACGAGAAGCGTCACCAGAACCACAAAGGCTATCCAGCCAAAGTTCCACATAAACTCATCATACGAAATTTCTTGACCACTGGAAAGAGTAAAGACCGGGAAAGGACGCACATGGAGCATGATACTTTTGCTATACTGCACTCCGTTATAGTAAAAAGTAGCCTGAAACATATAGTCACCCGGGTGAATATACAGAGGCATTTCCATAGGAGTAGTGAAACGTTCTCCTTCTCGAAAAAAAACATTTTTGGTGAGCGTACTCAACGCCACTCCATCTTTATCTATCAATTGAAACTCTACGGGGATATTTTGCTCCTCTGCACCCTTATCGATACCGTGAGGCACCAACGAAAGTTCTGTTTTCTCACCTTGTCTCACATCGGATTGACTTGCTCCAAAATCAAAGTCGAAACCTCCTCCCGTACCGCTACTTGGACCTGGAGTAAATTCGGATTGGTCAGGGACTGACAACGGTGAACCAGTTATTTTTTTGTCATCATCTTTTTGCTTATCTGCTTCACCAGTACGAATAATCTGATATCTGAGACTTGTGGTAGCATAACGATTTTCATTGAGTGGATCTATAGCGGTGATATACATATTACTCCGCTCAAACTCCAGTCTCCTTGGTGGTATCCACTCCCAATAGCCATTAAGATTGGCTGTGGTCTCAGAGTGCATTTTTGTCTCTGTGTGTATATCAATCTCTATACGCGCATAAGGAATATTACTGGTCCCTATCACTTTTGGTCTTCGACTATAACTAAAAGCAATACCCTCAAAAGATTCTAGCAAACGTCCACGAAACTTGGTGATACTCACGGTAGGCTGAGTCAGACCGTCACAGTTATATGGCGTAGTCAGTGTCACTGGTGCCGAATCCACTACTCCTGGTCCCATGGGACCATTGGCCTTGATAATATACGTATACGGTGTAGCGATGGTCAAGGCAGTATCGGTATAAGTAATAGTGCTACTAGATAAGCCCGACACTAGGGGTAAGCCATTCCGGGTAATATCATAGCTAAACGTCCCACCTCCATTGTCGTGCTGCCAATCCAGCTTGAGGGCCATTGAGAGGTTGAGTGGGTTACAAGTGAGATCACTCGTCACTACCGGTGTGGCTGGTGGTGGCAATACTAGAGCACTCACTGCCATAGAATCTATCGCCAGCACTTGACTCAGGTGCCGCATCCCATAAATCATAAAGCCTGGATGAAACAATCCCACTATCCCAAACACCCCTACCACTACCAAAGCCACCCGCATATAGAGGCGTAGAAATCGACGCATGAATACTCTTTTAAATCTTGCTGATTTGGACATACTTACTCTTACCGTTCAGTATTAGAAACAATCAATCAAACTTTATGTCAATGGCTAAATATAAAATGACCAATCAAATCTTAATGACAAATGACTGAAATTAAAATATTTAAGCTTTGACATTGATTTGAAATTTGACATTTGTAATTTGAAATTATTTCGTAATAATTATACCTTTTTTCTCTCTATTATGAGCCATCCTCCAATCACCAAAAATATCCCAAACCATAGTAATGACCATTCAGCGATAGAGAAAGTCAGAAACGTCCAATCCACGATCCCACAATTCCCTCTCCCACCAAGAGCAAAAAGAAATGAATCCGTGAATGACCCAAATGACACTGCGCAACCCGTACTATCACTCACAGTCCCAAAACGCTGAAGCCACACCTGACGCATTGCCACGCCACCACCAAGGATAGACCAAAGCATTACTAAGCCTCCCACTACTCGTGAAGACAACTTAGTGAACAATCCTACGAGAGCTGAGATGCCAATAAATAGGTAGAAAAATCTCTGCACGATACAAAGTGGACACGGCACTAAATCAACAAAATACTCAAGTACAAACGCAAACCCAAGGAGCGCTCCTGTAGAAACTACAAGGAAAAGAAGGGTGTTTTCAGTTGTTACGTATCTTTGGTATAAATTCTTTAGCATATTTTGAGTATTTAGTCACTAACGCGATAAACTTATGTAATATTTCCAAATAAAAGGAGATTTTTGAAGACCGTCCTTGAAAAATGAGTGTTGTACCTGATTATTTCAGTTCAAAAGAACCTTTGATTATACCAGAGCTCCCCTTGAATTCTGCGGCTTTGGTTTCTGGTTGAGTAACAGCTATTTCCGATATAAATGTATACACACGCCCTATAGAGGAGCTATACACCGGCGCACCGACTACCAAGTCTGGTATGCCATCGATATTGACATCAGAAACTGCAACAGCAAGACCAAAGTCTTCCGCAGTAGTACTACCAGAGAATATCTTCTCTGCCGACGAAGCAAGACTCGGATAGGTACCGTCATTGTAGAAAACATAGACATTATCTGTGAGTGAGCTTGAGTCCCATGATCCTACTACCAGGTCAGTCTTACCATCAGCGTTGAGGTCGCCCGCTGTCAGCGTATCTCCAAAGGACTGTCCTGTGGTGCTGGCTGCAATAATCACATCAGCAGTGGCTCCCGTCGTCGGGATAGAGCCATCATTATAGAAGATATAGGCGCGACCAGTACTAGAAGAATAGCCATAACCACCAACTGCTAAGTCTATTTCACCATCTGCATTGAAGTCTCCAGTAGCCAGTGACTTGTAGTATCCAAATCCCCCGCCTGTTTCACCCGTGATAGTAACATCGGCGGTACCAGTGGTAGTTGGGATAGAGCCATCTCCATAGAATATGAAAGCTCCACCATTGGTACTATAGTTGAGTGCGCTGGCTATCAGATCTCCTTTGCCGTCAGCATTCACATCCCCGGTAGCTAGAGCAGTCCCAAAGGCATCACTTCCACCGCCAGTAATAGTCACATCAGCAGTAGCAGCTGTGGTCGGGATAGAGCCGTCATTATAGTAGATATAGGTCTTACTTGCACCATTGGCACCAACTACTAGATCAGCCTTACCATCAGCATTCATGTCACCCGCAGCCAAGGCAATGCCGAAGTAATCACTGGTAGCCGCTCCAGTAATGGTCACATCGGCAGTGGCAGCGGTAGTCGGGATAGTGCCATCATTGTAGAAGATATAGGCACGACCGGTATTGGTAGTATAACCCCAAGCACCAACCACTAAGTCTATTTTTCCATCAGCATTGAAGTCCGTATTGGCTACCAAGTAAGCCCCAAACGATGAGCTAGCTTCACCAGTGATAGTAACATCTGCTGTACTTGGTGTAGTATCTATGGCTGAACCACCATAGAATATATAGGTACGGCCAGTAGAGGTTGAATAACTCCGAGCACCCACTGCCAGATCCACCTTACCGTCAGCATTAAGATCGCCAGCAGTCACGAAACCTCCAAAATAGTCTCCTGTAGCAGCACCCGCGGTCATACTATCATTAAATGTATACATATATACCCGGCCCCTATTGCTTGAATAGTTATATGCACCTACTGCAAGGTCACCTTTACCATCATTATTAAAGTCACTCGCCATCAAAGAACCTCCAAGAGCGCTACCAGATTCACCACTAATGGTGACATCAGCTCCGCTCGCATTCTCGGTAGTGATAGACCCATTGTAGAAGATGTAAGCACGGCCAATTGAAGAAGAATAACCCCGACCACCTACTACCAGATCAGTTTTACCATCAGCATTGAGGTCACCTGTAGCAAAAGCACTGCCAAAGAAATTGCTACTTGCTTCACCAGTAATAATCACATCAGCTGTGGCAGCGGTAGTGGGGATACTACCATCATTGTGAAAAACATAGGCACGACCGGTAGAAGAAGAGTAGTTTTTTGCTCCTACTATCAAATCAGTTTTACTATCGGCGTTTAGGTCACCAGTAGTCAGAAACTCTCCAAAACTTGCTGACAAACCCTGGCCATCAATACTTATATCTGCAGTGGCAGCCGTAGTAGGGATAGAACCATCACCATAAAATATATAGGCACGGCCAGTGGAAGAAGAGTAGCCATTAGCACCCACCGCCAAGTCACCTTTACCATCAGCATTGAGATCCCCTGTCGCAAGAGCATTTCCAAAATAACTCGTAGCATCTCCTGTAATAATCACATCCGCCCCAGTAGCTGCTTCCGTAATGATGGAGCCGTTATAAAAGATATAAGCGCGGCCAGTAATAGAGGAATAGTTGAATGCTCCTCCTATTAAGTCTACCTTACCATCAGCATTTAGATCGCCCGATGCGAGAGAAGTACCCAAGGCACTACTCGCTTCCCCAGTGATAATGACATCTGCACTGGCAGCTGTTGATGGATACGAGCCATCATTGTAAAACACATACACTCGACCAGCGGTAGAAGAATAGCTTGGTGCTCCCGCTGCCAAGTCTATCTTTCCATCTGAATTAAAATCCCCAGTGGTCAGAGAACTCCCAAAACCATTTCCACTTGACTGACCCGTGATAATCAAATCTGCTGACAGTACATAACTCACATAATCTCCATCATTGTAAAATACATAGGTTCGACCATTCCCACCTGCCGCAGTAGCCCCTACAGCTAGGTCAGCTTTGCCATCAGCATTGAGGTCTCCTGAGGCTAATGTCCAGCCAAAATAAGAACTCTCCTCACCAGTGATCCGAAGCTCTTCTCCCGTCACCTGAGGACTAACTCTGGTAGTCCCAAGGGGCTGCTGCTGCAGTATCCAAGCATAATTATCTCTACCTTCGTAGAAATACACCCGACCAGTAGAAGTAGTATATCCAGAAGCTCCCACAATGAGATCTGTTTTTCCATCTGCATTCAAATCACCTGCGGTCAGTCCAATACTAAAATTATCACTCGACGCTCCACCAATAATAATATCGTCAGCTGTGGCAGCGGTAGTCGGGATAGAGTCATCATTATAGAAGATGTAAGCGCGGCCAGTACTGGAAGACTTAGTATAAGCTCCTACTGCCAAATCAACTCTCCCATCCATATTAAAATCACCCGCAGCAAATGAAAATCCAAAATTACCCGTGGCTTCACCAGTAATAATCACATCGGCAGTGGCAGCGGTAGTCGGGATAGAGCCATCATTATAGAAGATATAGGCGCGACCAGCAGAAGAATATCCGCTACCACCAACGGCCAAATCCACCGTGCCATTTCCATTAAAATCACCTGCTACTACCGCAGAACCAAAAGAGCTACTTGATTCTCCATCAATGAATACATCAGCACTCGCAGCTGTTGTGGGATATGACCCATCATTGTAGAAGATGTAAGCACGACCGGTAGAAGAATATCCACTACCTCCCGCTGCTAAATCTACCCGGCCATCAGCATTGAAGTCTCCTATTGCTAAATTTTTTAAAACACTTAGTGATTGCCCATTAATAATCACATCAGCAGTGACAGCAGTGGTCGGAATGGAGCCATCATTGTAGAAGATGTAAGCCCGACCGGCAGATGAAGAGTAGGTTGATGCCGCCACTGCTAAATCTACTGTGCTATCAGTATTCAAATCACCTACCGCTAGCGCATCCCCAAATTGACTACTGGCTTCACCGGTAATAATCACATCAGCGGTTGCTGCGGTAGTTGGGATAGAGCCATCGTTGTAGAAAATGTAGGCACGACCGGTAGAGGTAGAGTATGTATTGGCTCCTACTGCCAAATCTACAGTACCATTGGCATTGAAATCACCTGCTACTAGAGAAGCTCCAAAAGCACTACTGGCTTCACCGGTAATAATCACATCAGCGGTTGCTGCGGTAGTTGGGATAGAGCCATCGTTGTAGAAAATGTAGGCACGTCCAGTAGAGGTAGAGTACCCAGACGCCCCTACTGCCAAATCTACCCGTCCATCAGCATTGAAATCACCGGACGTCAAAGCTACACCAAAACTATTACTGGTAGCCTCACCAGTAATATCACGGTTAGTGTTTAGTATTCCATTCTGGGAGTAGAAGATATAGGCCTTACCATCTGTAGCTCCATAATCCTCTGCCGATACCACTAGGTCAATTTTACCATCCGCATTCATGTCTCCAGAAGCAAGTGCTCTACCAAAAGACGTACTACTTCCCTCTCCAGTAATCATCACATCGGCACCGCTACCATTACTTGGATACGCTCCATCATTGTAGAAAATATACGTACGACCAGTTGTGCCGGAGTATCCCTGTGCTCCCACCGCCAAATCAGCTCTTCCATCACCATTGAAGTCAGCTGCACTGAATGCATACCCGAAACGCGAAGTAATATTTGTTGCATTTGATATATTTACATCAGCAGATGAGACGCTGGTTGGATACGACCCATCATTGTAGAAAATATAAACCAGACCATAACTGTTTATATCACCTCCGCCAAAAAGATCAGTTTTACCATCAGCGTTGAGGTCACCGGTAGCAATTTTATTTCCGAATCCTTCCGTCCCTGTACCAGTTATAGCCACGTCGGCAGTAGCTGCCGTGGTTGGGATAGAGCCGTCGTTGTAGAAAATATAGGTACGACCAGCACTGCTAGAATAACCAAAAGCACCTACCGCTAAATCCACTTTACCGTCCGCATTGAGATCACCTGTAGCAAGGGAATAACCAAAATAGTTATTTGTTGTTTCACCTGTGATAGTCACATCGGAACTAGACACATTGGTAGGAATGGAACCGTCATTGTAGAGAATATATACTTTGCCTGTAAATGTAGCGTCAGAACTATCACCAATCACAAGATCTGTTCTACCGTCTGCATTGAGATCACCTGTCGTCAAGTCTACTACCGAAGCTCCTGTCGTAATAGTCACATCAGCTCCTGCTGAAGTAGCCGGATAGCTTCCATCATTATAGAAAACATATGTTCGAGTACCATTACCTGCTCCCACTATCAAATCAGTCTTTCCATCAGCATTGAGATCTCCTGTGGTAAGCACGCGTCCAAAATGATCCGTAACATCAGTAGTTTGTATAATGACATCCGCTGTATCGGAGACGGAAGTATAACTCCCGTCGTTATAAAAAATATATACAAATCTACTTGAAGTTGAAGAAAATCCACCCCAAGCTCCCACTACCAAATCTGTTCTACCGTCTGCATTGAGATCACCGGTAGCCATAGCTTCACCAAATTGGTAGTTCGCTGCTGTAGCGCTTATAGATGATCCCCCATTACTCACCCCTGGAGCAGTGAAAGCAAGAGTCGGATCCACAGACAGAGGGTACTTGTCAGGTGTGGTCTTGATGCTGAGTGTCAGTTTGTTTTCTTTTACACTCCACTCTGCTTCTTGGTAGTTCCCATCTTTGTCATAGTAGTAAGGTCTTGGGATGAGGAGGTCTGGGTTCTGTCCGCCAGCTGGCGGATTGATTGCATTCTCCTTTTCGAGTGTTCTCATAGCCCTATCCATGAGGGATGGGTCTACTTCTTTGGCAGCGGCCTGATTCTTGAGGTCTTGTTCAGTTTGAAAGAAGAGTTCTATGTCTCCATTCTCGTTTTTGTTGAGTCTGGCGTTGTCTATGGTATATGATTCTTTTTCTTCTCCGGTACCATGAGTATAGAAAGTCCAATGTTTGAGTTTTCTTTCTCCAGAACTTCTTTCTCTTTGGTAAGAGTAGAGAAGGGTTTTTCTATCATTTTGGTATCTCAGGTAGGTATTGGTGTGTTCTTGTTTTTTGAGAAATTGAGAAAAGAAATTATTTTTTGTTTCTTTTTGAACTTGTTCTTGAGTGAGGGTATCTGAAGAATACCCTGTATTGTTCTCATCTTTGATAGTAATGACTCTTTGGTCATCCAGTTTGATTTCTATGGGTTGAGTGTAGTCTTTGGGGAGAGAAACCTTTGTTTGAGGTTTTTTTTCTTTTTCTTCTTCTTTTTGATTTGGATAGGTAATTTCTATGCCTTCTGAGAGAGTATCAGTCACGATGTAGTTATCTCCCTCTTCTGTGAGATTAACACTTGGGAGAGCGTTTAGATCATTCAGAGCTTGTTCTCCTCCTTTTTGAAAGTTTTTGAGTTCTTGATTGATGGTATCTGGAGTGGAAAGATAGTTCCAAAGGAAGAAGAAAGAGAAAGCAATCAACAGGAAAAAGACTCCTATGAGGGAGAGTTTGAGGATGTTTTTGGTTTTTTGTGTAAGTGACTTCATCTTTACCCCGTTAGAGCCTTAAGAAAACGTTTTTTCGAAACGTTTTTGCAAGATATTGGTACCTCTAGTATATCATGAAGTTTGATGAGATGCTTTGGTGTAATACCTAGACCTATGAGTCTCTAACGGGGTGAAGTATATCACTTTTTTAGAGAGTTTGGAGATGATTACCCGAGGATAATCCCCACCTCTCTATGGATAATCATGGACACCGGGTGTCCATTTCAATTTTAACAAAAAATCTTCTTCCTCTAGTCTAATACGGATTCTCTAAGTTGTACTCATCATATTCTTTTCGATCTTTCATCCCTTTTAACTTTTCTCTACAAAAAGTCTCATATTCTTTAGGATTTTTAAACTGCTCCAAAATAGTAGCTTTCTGACAAATTTCCTCTTCATTACCATGACCAAGATACTCAGAATAGCTACACCAAGGATACTCTGAGGCCTCGGCTATCCCATGTACTTTACTATTGCAATTCACATAGACAGAAAGGTACAGGAGTAGGTCATTAGAATCAATATGCACCGACTTAAATCTCCCCTGAAAAAGCACTCCCGATCGTTCATTTTTGTGATTGAAGTACTTAGCATATCCATTCCCTAGACGCTGCATAAATTTCTCAACACCCTTCTCTGTTGCCTGTTTCAAGATAAAGTGAAAATGATTCGGGTTAAGGCAATAGCACACAATCTCCACTAAACGCACGCTCTCTTTCAACTCAATGGACACCGGGTGTCCATTCTTCTTACGGAGATGGTTTTCATAGAGGCTACCTACAGGTTCAAGTTGATTGAATTCCTGCATACTCTGTAAAAAGCGTTCCATATCTTTTCGATCAGCAAAAACAATCCTCTTATCAGTGCCTCGGTTGAAGATATGATAATACTCTCCTGTAACAAAAGGTATTTTTCTAATACTCATAAGATTCTACTATGGACACCGGGTGTCCATTTTTGAGGGATGTTTTGACTATTTGACTTTGATGGTGCCGGCTTTCATTTTGATAGTGCCTGCTTTGAGAGAGGCGCTGATATCATTGCCATCTGGAGTTTTGGCAGTAGCTTGTGGTGGGGCTATCTCAGTGATAAAAGTATACGTACGACCAGTAAATGATGAATACTCTATTGCTCCAGCTACCAGATCGTTGATACCATCACCATTAAAGTCATTGATATCAAAGGATACTCCCAACTGAATGCCACTAGAGTCTCCAGCATTATATTTTTTATCTGCACCATCATCATCTATTAAGCTCGGGTAGCTGCCATCATTGTAGAAAACATACACACTTCCTCCTGGATAATCGTACGGGGCACTGACGACAAGATCTGTCTTGCCATCAGCGTTGAGATCGCCTGTTTTTAGGAAGGTAGCCATTACAACAGGATCCGTTTGTTCTATAGTGACATCAGCTGCAGAAGGGGCTGGATACGAACCGTCGTTATAGAAAATGTACACGCGACCAGTGGCTGTATCCAGTAAAGATCCTGCCGCTAAATCAACTCTACCATCAGCGTTGAGATCACCCGTAGCAAGAGAATATCCAAAACTCTCATTGGTTGCCTGGCCAGTAAACTTCACATCAGCGGTAGCAGCCGTGGTTGGGATACTGCCGTCATTGTAGAAGATATAAGCACGACCAGTATCGGTAGAATAACTATAAGCGCCTACTGCCAAGTCTACTTTGCCATCAGCATTGAGGTCACCCGTAGCGAGAGCGGTGCCAAACGAACTACTTGATTCACCGGTAATAATGACATCGGCAGTGCCTGCGGTGGTAGGGATAGTACCATCACCATAGAAAATATAAGCGCGGCCAGTTGAGGAAGAATACTGATTAGCTCCTATCACCACATCATTCTTACCATCAGCATTGAGATCGCCCATTGCCATATTGAAGCCAAGGTGATCTCCCGAGCCTTCAGCCGCAATATTAACATCAGCACCAGTAGCATTCTCTGTCGTGATAGAACCATTGTAGAAAATATAGGCACGACCACCTGAAGTATGTCCTTCAGACCCTACGGCAAGATCTACCTTGCCATCGGCATTGAGGTCTCCTACAGCCAGTGCGCTTCCCAAACGATACCCTGCAGCAGCACCAGTGATAATAGCATCAGCAGTACTCGGAGAAACATCTGCGGCGGACCCCCCATAGAAAACATATACTCGGCCAGTGCTACTCGAGTAGAGGTCGGCCCCTACAGCAAGATCTACCTTGCCATCAGCATTGAGATCACCTGATGCCACAGAAAAACCAAACTGATCACCCGTGGCTCCACCAGCAGTCAC
>CAZYOT010000008.1:0-300 GCA_964649305.1 uncultured Bdellovibrionales bacterium | reverse complement strand
GTACATATACACTTGGCCTTTGATGACACCATAATCATAATAACCATCTGCTCCAACAGAGAGGTCTGTCTTGCCATCGGCATTAAAATCACCCGTCACTACAGAACATCCAAAAGTGTAGTTGGTCGCCGGTCCCGTAACCATCACATCAGCAGTAGCTGCCGTGGTTGGGATACTACCATCATTGTAGAAAACGTAGGCACGGCCAGTCTTAGTAGAATATCCATCCGCACCTGCCAACAAATCTATTTTACCATCAGCATTAAGGTCACCTACAGCAACCGAATCACCAAAAAAATT
>CAZYOT010000007.1:13946-24459 GCA_964649305.1 uncultured Bdellovibrionales bacterium | reverse complement strand
AACATAATAATAGCTATCACTCCTACAATACCTAGAAGGAAATTAAGCACCTTCCTTGCAATTTCTGAGAGTGTTGGGGCAGCCATACTACTGGCTTCACTCCAACCAAGGACACTACCAATTTCCTTGAGGAAAGACGGCGCAACCATAACAATGGCAATACCTACCAGAGCAGCAGTAATGCACGCCTTGGCAGCACTGATACGCTTATCATTACCAGCAGAAGTAATATACATGAGCCCACCAATAACCAGAAAGACGAGAGCGAGGATGACTACAATATTACGAAGTGTGCTCATCACCTGCCCCAAGATACCTTCTACTGTATCGTACTGGAGAGGATTTTTAATCTGCACTGTAATAGTACCCCCAGCTGCTGCACCACCCGCAGCAGCTCCTCCGGCAGGAGGAGTAGTGCCTCCAGCAGGAGCACAGCATACACCACTATTTGGGCAACTCCCGCTTGCAGTCGTTTCCCCAGTGTTACATTTAGTGGAACGGCATGCATTTGGACTCGCACAAGTTCCGTTAACCGCTGGTGCTGGGGGTGTCGTTGGAGGTGTTACTGCATTACTCACGCAACAACTTCCAAGATTTCCACCACCACCTCTTCCTCCACCTGTACAAGGACCAATATCTTTTTGTCCAGGATTACCCCTTGTTGCAGCTGTGCAGTTAGCAGAAAGAAGGTTATAAATACAAACTCCTTTTTGTGCAGTACACTCCGCTTGTGTCATAGCAGAAGCATTACCAGCAAAAAAAGGAGCTCCGAAAAAAAATATCGATAAAAAGAATATTTTTTTCATACTAAAACACTGTGGTTGAGGCCGTAAAAAATGTACTTATGGCCTGCAAGATGACTAGACCACTCAAAGCCACCACCACACCAATGATGGCATTGACCATATTACTCTTGGCTGTGTCTGCTCTTTTGGGATCACCTGCTGAAGTGAGATACTGAATACCAGAAATTACAAAAGCAATGACCGCAATAATCCCTACGATAGAGAGCAACCAATACATGAAGATACTGAGAATTACTACTATTGGTGCACTCGATAGACCTGTGCTGCCGGGGATACAAACACCTGCCGTGACGGTGCCATCGCAAGCAACTCCACTAGGAGCGGTGGTTTGAGCATGGACCTGTCCTCCTATCAAGAAAGAACTCAAAAGAAAAAGCGTGTAGATATTTTTCCGACAAAAAAACGTGCGCATATTTTTATATTTATTTCTTTGAAAAGTTTTACTATTTCATCTACATTATACCACAAAAAAACACCCCGAGCTTGTCGAAGGGTGTTTTTGTGACTTCTGTGTTTTGAATTAGAAGTTGGTGCTGTTTCCCTGAAGGAAGACGTCTACTGCCTGGATGATCACAAAACCAATCAAAGCAACGATGACACCGGTGATGGCTGCTGTCATAGCGCTCTTAGCCTTCTCGGCACGCTTCTCATCTCCCGCTGCGGTGAGATAAAGAATACCTGAGATGACGAAAGCGATAATACCGATGAAACCCAGGATGGCAAGGAGGTAGTTCATACCTGTCTTGATAATATCGATGATTTTACCACCTGGAACTCCTGAACTTTGAGCATTTGACATACCAGCATTCCACTGAGCATGTGCCAGTGTAGGAGCCAAAGCTAGACCAAAAGCAAGAGCACTGTAGACTGAATTTTTAAGAAATTTCATATTTTCTCTCACCTCCTTTCCTTTATGAGCAGAACTTGCTCTGTTTTTTATATTTGTTTTCTCTTAGACAAAAAACTCTCCTATTTGACTAACTATCACGAGCGCACCCAAGGCTACCACTATACCAATAATAGCGTAGAAGAGAAGTTTCTTAGCACTCTCTATCTGCTTCGGATTGCCAGCGGCGGTCAAATATAAAAGTCCAGAAATAACTACTGCAATTATAGCAAGCACTCCTATGATTGACAACAAGAAGTTAAGCACATTTTGCAAAATACTGGCGACACTCGGAGCATCACTGATGACACCAGCATGAGCTATGGGGATCAAAAACAATGATTCTATTTTTTGTATATACATAACTACAGGGCAGTATTTACTTCTCTTTCTTTCTCGTCTGATACTGGTAGCTCTACTGGAAGATCTAATCTATCAGGACAAAATGAAAGACCGACTTCATTTCTTTCTAAAGTATCATTATAAGGTGTCATCACTGTAACAGAAATATACATTTTACAGGCTTGTTCTTGAGTAACATTCAGTCGTCTCAAAAGCTCCTTCTCTGCATCAATACGTGCCTGTCTTAAATTTTGACTATGCAGACTTATCATAAAACTATTCCCGTCCGTTCCCGAAAAAGCATACAGACTATAGGTTTCATTTTCTACCAAAGTAGCAGTCGTAGAATTTGTCACACTGTCTGTTATTACCGACTGAGGAGCATCCGGTGATCCATCTTGACGAAAAACATTGGGCGTGGAGGTAGGTGGTTCTCCTGTATTCTTAAAAGAGGTCTGAATAGTGGCTTGTGTGAGATCTGATTTTTGAGTAGTTGGTGTAGTTCCTTGTGGTTTCTGTGATATTCGCAAATAAGCAAAGACTCCTGCAGCAATGCATATTAGAATAATACCTATGTATACAATTTTCCTCATAAAATTTTATATTAAATGCCGCATGTTTTTCTTGTGAGTGGCCAATGTTGCCATCCTCCATTTTGATAGAGATAGCAAGCTTCTTGTATATTCCATGCTGGATCATGTGTTTTATTAATACAGGCCTGGACTTGAGACATTGGAATCACTACTTTACAGGTAGCATCGTACCATCCGTCTGCATGATTTTGTACATGCGCAAGTGGCGGATTTGCCATACCAACACAACCCGCATGAGCATCTGTAGTAATATTAATTTGAAATAGTCCATGAGAAACACTTGGTCCTCCTTTACCACAATGATCTGTACTACTTGCTATAGTTGGGCTGCCTTGACTCTCAACATTACACACCGCCGATGCTGTCTCGGCAAGTCCAAGTTGACCCCAACAAGTTTTCTCGAGGTTTGCGACACTACAAGGGTTACCTGGATTAGTAATCGGCACACATTTACCAGTTCCACCAGGAGGAATAGTGCCACCACCTACACTACTAAACGTACCTGATCCTCCAGCTCCGGCTCCAAACTTGGTAGTGACAGCAGAACCTGCAAGCGAAGTCGTATTACACGTAAATGAAAAAACACCTGTTTGCTCTAGTCCCACACTTTGAAAAAAGCTTGTGGCTCCAGCAATACGGATGATCGTACTGACTACTACCCAAGCTACCAGTATCCAGGCAATACCGATAAGCGCTGCTTTGATACCACCTTTGGCTATACCTATCATCTTGTCATTACCGGCTGAGACAATATAGAGGACTCCCATAGCCATGATGACTGCGATACCGATAGTCACCATGACTTTCATAATCCAACGGATGATATTGGTGGCCATCAAGAGGAGGTGGCAGGCTGTGCAGGGGGCTGAATCATCCCACTCAGTGGTAGGATCATTGCCACTCAAAGCACATACCACCAAACCAGCATTTACTGGAGCAGGCATACTTATACCAAACGAAACTATCCCAAATAGAGTTAATGCCAGCAAAAAATATTTCATACCCAAAAGTTTTTGTTTCTTTTAGCATACCACACCTAGATATGGCTTTAGAAGATTTAAGATCTAAAAATAGCCTCCTACTTATTCCGTACTCAATTGCCAAATTTTGTAGTCGTAGCCGTACCAACCGTTGAGGTCGTATTACACGTAAATGAAAAAACACCTGTTTGCTCTAGTCCCACACTTTGAAAAAAGCTTGTGGCTCCAGCAATACGGATGATCGTACTGACTACTACCCAAGCTACCAGTATCCAGGCAATACCGATAAGCGCTGCTTTGATACCACCTTTGGCTATACCTATCATCTTGTCATTACCGGCTGAGACAATATAGAGGACTCCCATAGCCATGATGACTGCGATACCGATAGTCACCATGACTTTCATAATCCAACGGATGATATTGGTGGCCATCAAGAGGAGGTGGCAGGCTGTGCAGGGGGCCATCTCGCTAGCAGTACCCGAATTAAGTCCGCAGGGAACAAGTCCTGCATCCACTGGAATAGGCAAGGCCACGCTAAATAAAACAGCTCCGAAAAAAAATATACCTAGTAAATAATACTTCATGTTGAGATACTTTGTTTCTCTAAATATACCATAGAAAAAAGAGCCCTCATGGCTCTTTTTTCTATCACACCTCTGTTTAATTCCCCTTCTTATATCTATTTCTTACGTCCAGCTTTAGTGCGATCTGATTCTTTCAAAAATTGTTTTCTGAGACGAACAGACTGCGGAGTGACCTCAAGGTACTCATCTTCTGCCATAGTCTCAAGTCCACGTTCAATAGAAAGCTCCCAAGCTGGTACCAGCTTAACAGCTTCATCTGTACCAGAGGAACGCATGTTGGTAAGCTGCTTACCCTTCACAGGGTTGACTGACATATCAGATCCCTTGGTCACATTACCTACCACCATACCCTCGTATACTTCTACACCAGGGGCAATATACAAGACTCCACGATTCTGAAGGTTATCAAGAGCAAAAGCCAAAGCCTTACCGCTAATCATAGAAATCATAGAACCTGTATCACGCTTCTTGATTTCTCCAGCGTATGGACGGAAACCGAGCACACGGGTATAGAGTGTACCTTCACCACGAGTGTCGATAGTGAATTCTCCACGGTATCCGAGAAGACCCCGAGTAGGCACTTCGATAAGCATACGAGTATAGCCGCCACTGCCTTCACGCATATCTGTCATGATACCCTTGCGCTTACCCATTTTTTCAATCACCGTACCCGTCACTTCCTGCGGACATTCAATCGTTACTTCTTCGTACGGCTCTACCTTCACACCGTCTACTTCCTTGATAATAACCTGTGGCTGAGACACCTGGACTTCATAGCCTTCACGACGCATATTTTCGAGAAGAATCGCCACATGCAACTCTCCACGTCCAAACACTTTGTATGAAGCATCGCCAAATTCAATTTTCAATCCCACGTTTACTTCTAGTTCTTTTTCCAGACGCTCACGGATCTGCTTGTTGGTCACAAACTTACCCTCACGTCCAGCAAATGGGGAATCATTCACGAAAAAATTAAGAGAGATAGTAGGTTCATCGATAGCAATGGCTGGGAGCAATTCCTCATCAGCCGTCTTAGAGATTGTGTCTCCAATTTCAATGGTCGGAAGTCCAGCAATCATCACAATATCTCCAGCGGTAACACTGGTAGCTTCTACACGATCCTGACCACTAAAAGTAAAAAGTTTTACTACACGGCCTGTCTCGTTTTTGCCTTCAATATTGCGTATCACCACATTATCATTGACAGAAAGAGTACCCTTGTAAACTCGAGCTACAGCAAGGCGACCTACGAAGTTGTCATAACCAAGATTGAATGGCTGAGCTACAAGACCAGCAACTGTGT
Source organism: uncultured Bdellovibrionales bacterium (assembly GCA_964649305.1). GTDB lineage: Bacteria > Patescibacteriota > Minisyncoccia > Moranbacterales > UBA1568 > UBA1568. The sequence continues at coordinate 18,962 of CAZYOT010000007.1, read as the reverse complement.
CCTGAGGAGCAGCGGGTACATGTGAAAGAATCGTATCCAAAATTGGGTCCAAGCTAGTACCCTTGTTATCAAGGGTCAGACTAGCCACACCTTCACGGGCAATTGCATAAACTACTGGGAAATCCAACTGCTCATCGTTAGCACCAAGATCCAAGAAAAGCTCGTACACCATCTCAGACACTTCGTCAGGACGAGCAGCAGGCTTATCTATCTTGTTAAGTACCACGATCGGCTTCAAACCAAGCTCAAGAGACTTCTTCAACACAAAACGAGTTTGAGGCATCGGCCCCTCCTGGGCATCCACTACCAATACCACACTATCAATAGAACGCAAGACACGCTCTACCTCAGAACCAAAGTCAGCGTGACCTGGGGTATCTACAATGTTAATTTTGGTACCCTTGTAGTTGAGTGAAGCGTTTTTGGCATAGATAGTAATACCACGCTCTTGTTCAAGCTGATTGGAGTCCATTGAGCCACCCTCTCCTGTCACCATACCTGTCTGGCGCATCAAAGCATCCGTCAAAGTGGTCTTACCGTGGTCAACGTGAGCAATAATAGCGATATTTCTAATTTCCATGCCCGGTAGTACAACTTGAATATTTGGCTTCTTTTAAGCGTAAAGCCACATAATCAAATTTTCATTAATATATTATAGTGATTCTTTTGGCGCAAAACCCTCATAAGACTTCATTCAAGTTGTCCTACCGGGCATGCCACAAAATTCAGAATCAAAAAAGGCGCTATATAGACGCCTTCTAATTAGAACTAATTGTAACCTAAAATTGCCACTAAGTCAAATTCACCCTGTTACAAACACTGACCAGGAAACTTTCTTCTTATTCCAAATACCCTCTAACTTACACAAAACTTGTTGTTTGCAATGGGGTATAAACTAGCTACTGAGCCAATACTCTGAGTCGATTAGTGGCTATACTCAAAGCATCATACAAAGAGCGCTCCCCTCGTACCACCGCCTCTATCATATCTGCCAGGATTGTTTCAGTCTTATCTACATCCGACTGCTGCCAGTGACCAGCCAAAAGATTACCACTGGCAAATGGTCCAAGCGTAACATCTTCTTGCTGCAATTCAATCAAGTCTCTTCTGGCTGCTGGCTTATGGGTTTTCTCAAGGTACTTCAAGGCTGGATCTATAGTGAGAGGAAACTCTTTACTCGTCTTGGCTAAGCCATTTTCTAAGGTAATTTTTTTGTCAGGATGCGGATAGGCCATAAAGCGAAGAAACTCCCAGGCTTCATGCTTACGCAGCTTATTTAACGTATCTGCATCCAGTTTCGTCGGGGTATTGTTTTTTGGCACGTATTCTTTATTTTTAGTCACGGCATAGCCCCAGTAATTGGAGACATTGCTCGGCTTACCTCCGATAAACTGAGGGAGTGGCGCTACTCCAATGTTGAGTTTGGCGTTTTTCTGCTTGAGAGTCGGATATTGCCAAGAATAGTTGATCATCATACCCAAATTGCCCTCGTAGAAAGCATCTATGGAATAATGCTGACCTGTATTCCACGAGTACTGAGGGGAACGAATATTGGCAAACTGGGTATAAAATTCCAGTGCTTTGCGACTATTTTCATTAGAAAGACTCACGGAAGCCTGATTATCACCAAACTCCACTCCCATCTGAAACATCATTGCTGTCAAAATATCAGTGGATCGATTGATATTATTGGCTGTACCAAGAGCTACTCCTGACTGTACAAAAGATCCATCTCCATTGATTTTGGTGAGTAACGCGGCATCTGAAGCAAGCTCCTCCCAAGTGGTTGGGGGCTTTGCTATACCTGCAGCATTAAAAAGATCTTTATTATAGTACAGACCGAGCGAGTCTACAGAAAGCGGTACGCCATAAATTTTCTTATCAGTACCTATGAAGTCAGAGGCCACCACATCCACAAATGCCTCACGGTAGGTTTTTTCTGTGTAGTTTTCTGGAGCAGGCTCAATCTTGTCTGTAAAATCTGGCACCCATGCATTCCGAATCATAAATATATCTGGCCCCTTATTGGCAGCCAAAGCATTGAGAAGCTCTGACTGATAATTCTCTGGTTGGAGTTTACGATAACGAATTTCTCCGATAAAAGGATTAATTTTTTTGTATTCAGCAAAGAGTTCAGCATATGCATCTGAATCATCAAACACTCCCCATACTTCCACATCCACTTTGTAGGAATCACTATTAGAGTTTTTAAAACCGCATCCTCCCAGAAAAAAAATCAGAGAAAAGGCGAGTACGGTTTTTCCGATAAATTTACTCCATTGCATACCAGGTAATACTATTTCAAATATTTATACACAACACATTCTCAGACTATTATTTCTTCACCAAAAAAGAATAGTGAAATGCGCCGACAGGAATCTCTTCTACTACCGTGAGTCCCGATCCTTCAATCAGTGACCGGAGTTCTTTTGGTGAAATGCGTAGTTCAATCTTCGGTCCCACCGCCTGCTCTCCAGGCTTCCATTCCATTATAAAAGCATGCCCTCCAGGACGCAGTACTCGTGAAGCTTCTACTAATATAGTCTTCTTATCTTCATTCTGGAAAAGCATATCCTTGATCACCACCCAGTCCATACTCTCAGCCAACAACCGTGATCCTCCTTCTTTTTCAAGGTTGACTCTACAGGTTTCTAGATTGTTGAGTCCCAGATGCTTCGCTCGACTGGCTACTGCTTCAAGAGCATGCGGTAAAATATCCAAGGCTGTCACATGTCCCTCTGGTCCTACACGCTTGGCAAATTCAAAAGAAAAATATCCAGCTCCACAACCAAAATCCACTACTGACTGTCCATTCAAAACAGGTAGATGAGCAAGGGCTTGACTCGGGTCAACAAAGCTAGGAGCACTTACGGTAGACATAGAGAATGTATTTTTATATGTCTCCAGTATACTGAAGCCCACCATTTATCACAAGGCTAGCGAGACACAAATTACATCTATCCTGAGTCAAAAAAATGCTTTACACTTGAGTTACATATACCTCTAGAGCTCTATATTCTGACAAAGAGTACTTTTTGCTCTGCGCTTAAACAAAAATATGTCTCGTCTCTATCTCACTCACCGCCTGCACGATTCCTATATTAATATCCTTATCCTCTCACTTTTTTTGGGCTTCTTTTTTCCTACATTCTTTGCTCCTCTCAATATATACTCTACTTTTTTTCTCCAAAGTATCTTCTTTCTGAGTAGCCTCAAGATAGACTTTCAAACAATCCGCCAAGAGCTTCATCACTGGAAAAGTCTGGCCATGATTAATTTCTTTATGCTATGTGCTCTGCCGGCTATTGCCTATATTTTGGGTCACATCTTTTTCTCCGAACTTACCATCCCCCTCCTCCTTCTCGCTGCCATGCCAGCCGGCATGACTTCTCCCCTCCTTACCGAACTCATCCGAGGTAATGTGCCACTTTCTCTTATTATTACCATTTCCACATCGTTATTGGCTCCATTTACTATCCCATTTATTCTCAAGTTTCTCTCTGGAGGAACAGTGAGTATTGATACGTGGGCCATGATTCTCACGCTCATTCAAGTCATCTTTCTCCCTTTTATCTTAGCCCAAATTTGTAAATTATTGATCAAAAAGGACACCCTCCAAAAAGCTCATCGTCCGCTCAAAAATCTTTCATTCATTTTTTTGGGCATATTGCTTACTTCCATCGTTGGAAAATTTAGTCCGGATCTGCATGACATACTCTCATTCACTTCACTCTTGGGTATTTTGCAAATGTTTATATTTTTCTTCCTCGTCCATATGCTCGGCTTCACACTCGTCTTCTGGAAAAATACTCGTGACCGACTGACTATCACTCTTTGTGTTGTTTACATGAATTTTACTTTGGCAGTTTTTATAGCACAGAAATTTTTTCCTGATCCAAAAATTATCTTTTTTACGATGATTTCACTCATTCCTTGGAATATTGGTATTATTATTTTTCGCACCATCAGTGAGCGCTTACTCAAAGAAGAGACGCTTATAATATAATTATCTTACATTCATATGACTCCTCAGTTCTCTTCACTTCCCGGCACACCTTTTCAGAAACGTGTCTGGAAAGAGCTCTCTCGTATCCCCAAAGGTACCGTAATTACGTATCAGGAATTGGCCAAACGTATTGGTCAGCCTACTGCCGTACGAGCAGTTGCCAACGCGGTAGGTAAAAATCCTTGTGCTCCTACCATACCCTGTCATCGAGTTATTCGAAGCGATGGCACGCTCGGTGGCTACTCAGCTAAAGGTGGTATTAAAACCAAACAAAGACTTCTCAAGAGTGAAGGGGTGATCCTTAACGATTCCAGTAGAAACGCACAAAAGGCCTTTGGAAAAGCAAAATCTGGGGATGAAAAAGGGCTTTAAATTGACTGTAGCCCTTCCATGACGGCGGATCACCTGGCATCCATACAATACCTAGATTAATATAGCGGATACCTTTTTTCTGACAGCTGTGGAGCCAATACTCTACCAGTCCCACGGAGGCAGCTGTGTTTTTGGCGACTGGCAAAATAAATGCCACTGGATAAAATGACTGATTTGTCTCAAAATCATCCACCGTCATAAACCCAGCTATAATCTCTTGTGTACTCTTGTCTCTCACCACGAGAAAATGTACATCATTTTGATAGCTTGCGACATGACGTCTAAGTGAATGACTAAATAAGTTTTTCAAAGCTGGCTTGAGTGTACAGTGCTGATACGCATCCACAAATGCTTCTTGTGTGGCCTCGCATATGTAGTATTTTTTTTGAGCATACCATTTCTTGCGCTGACGTCTGGTATGCTCCGACCAATCACGCCAATACTCTTCACCTATACTCTCCAGATCCAATAAGGCTACTGCGCTTCTCCGGAGAATAGGAAGAAGCGGCCACCATGATTTGGGTGCCTGTCTTTTCTCTACTTGATGCCAAATTTGTACACCAAAACCTTTTTCTTGGTTTTTTTTTGGCTCGACTTCACCTGTAAAATAGTCAAAACGTATCCGGCCCAAATCACCA
>CAZYOT010000007.1:0-13936 GCA_964649305.1 uncultured Bdellovibrionales bacterium | reverse complement strand
AAGGCTTCTGATTTGTACTCTATATGCATAGGCTTCATTATACCAAAGACTGCCTTTATGCTTGAATTTTTTGCTATACTATAAGCACATCATTATCCGTCTATGCAAACAGGCATCTATCAACATTATAAAGGCAAACTCTACCTCATACTTGGTACCGCTCTATTGGAAGACTCCCTTGAGTCTGCCGTTATCTATCAGGCTCTCTATGGTGACTATACTCTCTGGATTAGAGAACAAATGCTCTTTGAAGAGCACATTGATATACCAAAATATAACTATAGTGGTCCTCGTTTTCGGTTCAAGTCTCACTGGACCCACGCTGACGCCCTAAAACACCCCCGAGCTCTCTCACCTTTTCCAATTACTGAATCTGCTGATTAGGGCTTTACAGAAGGACTTTTTCGTGATACAGTACTCGATACGTAAGTATATTTTAATGTATGGCACTTAGCAGCTTCTTCTCAAGTCTATCCCTTCTACAAATTGCCTTACTAGCAGTCTTTTTGCTGCTCCAGCTCTTTTTTCTCATTACTCTCCTACTCCTCCTTTCACGCCAGAAGAAGCAAGGCGCGGAGCTGGCTCTTTTCTTTGGAGATAAGAAAGCTCGCGATCTTGAGTCCATTCTGGTAGAGCAGCTCTCAGAAATAAAGGTCCTAGACCAAGAAATTCAGGAGCTTTTTGAGGTCTCCAACCGTCTACGTGACCTAAGTCTCAAAACTATCCATCGAGTTGCTGTAGAGCGCTTCAATCCATTCAAGGAAGTGGGTAGTAATCAAAGTTTCTGCGTAGCCCTTCTTGATGGCAAGAATACTGGTGTAGTCTTCTCTTCGCTCCACACCCGTGAAGGCACTCGCGTCTATGCCAAGCCAGTGCTTGAGGGTCAAGCCAAGGGCTTTCCTTTTACGGAAGAAGAGAAACAAACAGTTATCAAAGCCATCCACAGTCACAAATAAATCATTTCTTTTTATTTTATAATCTATCGTTACCATGGAAACTCCTGTCAAAAATGTCACCCTACCATCATCAGTCACCGTCAAAAAGTTGAGTGAGATTTTGGCAGTGCCCGTCAATGCGCTTATTACTGAGCTCATGAAAAATGGCATCCTCGCTACTATCAATGAAGAAATTGATTTTGAGACTGCTAGCGTTATCGCCGCTGATCTTGGCTTTGAGACAGAGCTCTCCGAAGATGAAAACAGTGAATCAGTGATCACTCTAGAATCCATGAATAAGATTCTTTCTGAAGAAAAAGATTCTGGCAAAAATCTCTCTCCTCGACCACCAGTTGTTACTATCCTCGGACACGTGGATCATGGTAAGACTACTCTTCTCGATACTATTCGTAAGGCTAGTGTAGCCTCAGGTGAAGCTGGAGGTATCACTCAGCATATCAATGCCTATCAGGTCAAAAAGCAAAAACAACTCATTACGTTTGTAGATACCCCTGGTCATGAGGCCTTTGCAGCTATGCGTAAGCGTGGTCTTTCTATTGCTGATATTGCAATCTTGGTAGTGGCTGCTGATGATGGTGTCCGTCCACAAACCAAAGAAGTTATCACCTACCTCAAGGAACGCAAGCTCCCTGTTATTGTCGCTATCAACAAAATTGATAAACCAGATGCCAAGCCCGAAAAGGTACGTCAGGAATTGGCTGAGCACGGTATCCTTTTTGAAGACTGGGGCGGTGATACTATTGCCAATGAAATAAGTGCCAAGAATAATATTAATATCGACAAACTCCTCGAAAGCATCCTTCTCGTAGCAGAGGTCAACGATTTTCGTGCTGATCAGAAACGTGATGGTCTAGCCGTAGTCCTCGAATCCCATCTTGACCCTCAGAAAGGCCCTATCGCCACTGTTTTAATACGTACAGGATCACTCAAGGTGGGTCAGGATATAGTGGCTGGAAAAACCTTTGGCCGTATCCGTCGTATTGAAGACTTTGCTGGAAGAAGTCTTGAAATTGCTGGGCCTTCTGTCCCGGCCACTATCTATGGCTTTCATGATACCCCTCAGGTCAATGACATCGCTCATGTGGTAAGCAACAAGGGTCAGGCTCGTTCATATTCACGCGAAGCTCTCAGTAAAGACGGCCCGCGCCTTATCGCTACCGATGAAACAGAGAGTAAGAAACTCACTCTCGTTATCAAGGCAGACGTACAAGGATCTCTTGAGGCAATCCTCCAAATTCTTGACTCTATCCACTCAGAAGAAATTACTCTCCAGATTATTAGTAGTGCAGTTGGTACTATTACCGAATCTGACATTCGTATTGCCGAGACAGCTGGTGCTCTTGTAGTGGGATTTAACAGTGAGCCTACCGCCGTCGCCAAGCGCATGGCAGAGAAAAGTAAAATTGAAATAGTGACCTACAATATCATTTACAAACTCGTAGAAGACATCAAAGAACGCATGGCCGAACTCTTACCTCCTGAAATTGTCCGCACTGACTCAGGCCGCCTCACTGTTCTTGCTATCTTCAAAAACGGCAAGCGTGACATGATCTTAGGTGGTCGTGTAAGTGAAGGCAAAATGCTTCGTGGTTCACTAATCGAAGTGGAACGGGATGGTGAAATTATCGGGTCCGGAAAAATGTCCAATCTCCAACAAAACAAACAAAATGCTGATGAAGTTGGTCAGGGTAATGAATGTGGAGTGGTCTTTGAAGGTGGCACCAAGATTGCCGTGGGTGACACTATTATCGTTTACAAAGAAGAGTCTCGTAAGCGCACCCTTTAAAATAGACGCGTAGCATTTTCCTATCTTCTATGTTTGAAAAAATTCCCCTTTCCGTGAAGGGTATCATGGATATTCTAGAAAAAAATAATTATGAAGCCTTTGTAGTAGGAGGCTGTGTTCGTGACACCCTCTTAGGACGTGAGCCTAAAGATTGGGACATCACTACCAATGCTAAACCAGAGCAAATACAAGCTCTTTTTCCAGAAAGTTTTTATGAAAATACTTTTGGCACTGTCAGTATCAAAGTCACTCCTTTTCTGAGTAATGGCCATTCTGATCGTGAGCACGATATCATAGAGGTCACTACGTATCGCAGTGAAAGTAGCTATACCGATGGCCGTCACCCTAACCAAGTGATCTTCGAAAACTCTCTCGAGGCTGATCTTTCGCGTCGTGACTTCACCATCAATGCTCTAGCCTATGGCAAAAAAGCTGGGAACTGGGAACTCATAGATCTCTACCAAGGCGCTCTTGATCTCAAAAACAAAACTCTTCGGACAGTGGGTGATCCCGAGAAGAGATTTTCTGAGGATGCACTCCGTCTGATGCGTGCCCCAAGACTTATTACAGAGCTTCGTACGCCCGAAAAAGACAATCTTACTTCATCTGACTGGACTATAGAAGAACAGACTCTCACTGCTCTCAAAAGTCTCGCCAAAAACCTTACTTTTGTTTCCTGGGAACGTATCCGTGATGAACTCTCAAAGATTTTTCTCTCCCCGAGTCCAGCCTTTGGTATTCAACTTCTGGAAGAGGTCTCACTTTTACAATACATCATGCCTGAACTCAGAGAGGGTATTGATGTCTCACAGAACCTGCACCATATCTACACTGTCTGGGAACATAATCTTCGCGCACTCCACACATGTCCTTCTCCTAAGCTTCATGTTCGAATAGCTAGTCTTCTTCATGATGTCGCCAAGCCTCGTACCAAACGTGGGAATGGCTATCGCTCCACTTTTTACAATCATGACCATGTGGGCGCTAAAATGACACATACTATTCTGACACGACTCCGTTATCCTAAAGATGTTATAAGTAAAGCCACTCTACTCGTAGATCAGCATCTCTTCTACTACAATGTTGATGAGGTGACCGAGGCTTCCGTGAGACGCCTAGTCAAACGTGTCGGAATAGAAAACATGCCTGATCTCATGGACGTCCGCATAGGTGACCGCCTCGGCTCTGGAGTACCCAAGGCCAAGCCTTACAAACTCCGCCACCTAGAATACATGATTGAAAAGGTTTCCAAGGACCCTCTCTCAGTCAAGATGCTCGCTATCAAGGGCACTGATCTTATCCAAGGCCTCAGTCTCAAGCCAGGCCCAACCATTGGTGCTATTCTTGATGTATTGCTCGCAGAGGTCTTAGAAAACCCGACCAAAAATACTCGTGGGGCGCTCCTTGCTCGAAGCCAGGAACTAGAGAAAGAATCTCTTGATGAGCTTCGTCTCTTAGCCAAGGAAAAAATAGACACCGAAAAAAAACAGGCTGACACTCATATTAAAAAAAAGCATTGGGTAGAATAATGTGAAAATGAAAAATTTGAAATGTAAAAACGTAACGCCATGAAAATAAAGATTTCCCCTATCACCGAAAATCCCCTCACGCTTATGCGACGAGCAGGCTACACCTTTCAGCGGGCGGATGGTGGTGAGCAAAGCTACGTGCGCGAAATGGCTCGTGGCGGCTACCCTCGCTTCCATGTCTATGTCAAAGTAGAAAAAATGACAGCTTACCTCAGTCTTCATCTCGACCACAAAAAACACACTTACGGGGAAGATACTCGTCACCATGGGGAATACGAGTATACTGGGGCAGTCAAAGAGGAAACCGACCGCTTATTGACGAGTTTCGGTGAATCAGCCATGATAGTATAGTTACCATTATGGGCAGGTGGTGGAATTCCTGCCTGCCGGCAGGCAGGGGTATATACGCCGGGATGGTGGAATGGTAGACACACTAGCCTTAGGAGCTAGCGGGGCAACCCATGAGAGTTCGAGTCTCTCTTCCGGCACAAGTAAGTTAAAATGGTAAGGTTTCCGCCAAAGTTCGAGTCCCTGCCGGTAGGCAGGTCTCTTCCGGCACATCAAAAAAACTCCCCTAATGGGGAGTTTTTTGTTAGTCTTCTTTTCTTCTTGTTTGTAAGGCTGGTTCCTGAGGTAAGGCTCCCATCAGGAAAGCGGTAGCAAAGAGGATCAAAGCAGCACTGAGGACTATACGGAACGCAAAGACTACAGAGGCTGGCATATAGCTCACAATAGCTGCGAAATACTTCAGTACTCCTTTTTGCTGAGCTGTCAGACTAGGGTCTTGAACTTCCATCTTTACTTCTTTAGAAAATGTAATTTCTGGAGACTCTAAAGGTGAGATATTCCAAATATCATAGAGTGCCCGCCTCAGTTCATCGGACTGGATAATACGGGCAAAAATCTGTACCTGTGTCACAGTACCCGCCTCTCCAAGAACATCAAAATTGATAGTATCTACCGCTGATTCCCCTGTTAACTGATCATTAACATACCACTCTCTCTCTGCAAGAGACCCGAGAAAACTTGGGATAAATTTGGCCTGCAGTTGAACATTATTGCCTGATAAAGTCTGTAGAATATTTTTACTGAAATCATCACACAGACCATTGGTACAATTAGCCACCTTACCTGTAATATCTTTATACTGACCCAAAAACTTTGGCCAAGAGGTTGTCTCATCATTGGATACAATATTTATAATTGGATCCACAATACGAAATGAACGAGAAAGAGTTACCGTTTTCCCAGTGGCAACATCGTTAGCCGTCAGAGTGACTGTATAGGTATCACCTGATTGACCATTAACAGGGAAAAAGTTGATAGCATTCTGCTCACCATCACTACAATCTGGGGATACCTTACTCTTTGTACAGACAAGGGGCTGATCATTGAGACGCCACTGAAAATTAGAAAGGTCTGTATCATCAATACGGAGTCCAATAATTTCATTTTTGATGACTCTACAAAGACTTCTGTCCAAGGCATCGTTGTTACAAATCACCGCTCCTTGATTGATAGCTACTTGCATTTTGTCACCCACCAAAACAGGGTCTACTCTCGTGGCCACTATCTTTCTACCCGTTGAGATAAACTTCACAATCACATCACTCTTGCCTTTACGAGAAACATTTTGTCCAAAATTTTCTGTTGCTTTAAGAGTAAAACGCAAATAGCCCGTATCATTAACCAGATAGCTTGAGAGTGGTCTTCCTCCTACCGACTGGGTTCTCAAAATATTGAGATCAACAGCCAAAGTATCAAGCGCATTACCCTTGGTATTTCCCACGAGACCCGCATTTTGCAAATCCTTCGTGATATTGGCTATCGGTCCAATAGCGGTACTAAATTGGATATTATTACTTACTTCTATATTCCAATCAAACAATGTATTGTTAATATTTTTATTGCCATTACTCACCACACCTGACACTATCACTCTGTCACCTGAGCCATCACCACTCTCATCATTGAGTGGCTCATTTGGTGTAGCTGAAACGGAAACATCTAAATTTGTAGCCTGCCCACCCTGGGCTGGATCTATCAAGTTTCTCTCCAAACAATCATTGAGATCTATGTCTGCTGTCTCTATTTGGACTGCGTAGTTTTTAATTGTCTGGGTATACGCACCAGTGCCATTGGCTACGGAGAGTGGACAATCTTGTTTTGGAAAAGCCCACATGATCATCATGCTTGAGTCATTGTGTTTGGTAGGAATCATAGAAGTACCTTCTACGGCTACTCCTACCTGATCGCCTTGGTTATAGTTCCAGGTAAAAGTAGTCTTACCAAAACCCACTACGCCAGCCTCATCTTTGCTACCACTATCTGAAGTATCTGGATCATTTGGATCAGTACCCCAGAAGCGTTCCTCACTTGCTCCAAAAGAACCATCACCTGCCGTTATTCCAGCTCCTCGTGGGAAAAGGTGTTTACAATATGGACTTACGCTCCGATTTGTGTCTGTCTGACAAGTAGTCAATGCTGTTCCGCACGCATTAGTGCTGTCTGTTTCTGGGTTGGCTACACACTTGGGTAAACCTACAGCACAAGTGGCCTGACCAGAGCTACCACAGGCAGGTAGGCCCGCTATAGTACAAGTGGTCTCAGAAAGATCAAAGGTATTACCAGTGGCTGTAGCACTACCAGTAGTATTACTTGTAGCAGTAGTATCGCCCCCCACAGAAGAAGAGCCCGATGTTGAGTTAGAGCTGGTTGAGGCATTGATATCTCCTGATTCCACTTCCTGGATAGGAATCATACACATAGGGGTGGTGCCGCTTGGACAGTCAAAACTGATATTACCAGCTCCTGCTAGCTCATAATTTTTACCACTCTGATTATCATGGTAGTAGCAGTAACTTGCAGTATTGGTCTTATTGTCACCCCCAAAACGAGCTTTATAGCCATCATCGTCAGTATCGCTACTATAATTCGTTTGGGTATTATCGTAGCCATTTTGCACTTGTATCCGCACGGCTTCAATTTTCCAATCTTCCACGGTAATTCTTCCGTCACTATCACGATCACAAAGTGTTCTTTTGGCGGCGCTAGGGGTGGCAGAAAGGTCACATCCCTCACGCTTCAGATACCAGCCATAGTAAAGAGACTCTTCTTTGTTGCCAAAATAGACAGGAAAAGCTCTCGCTGTAAGTTTCTCCCCTGGGCGTGGGTCACTCGGGGTAAAGGTAAGACTAACTTCGGGGGCTGGTTGCTTACCTTGACCTACATTAAACAATTCTCCCTGACCCTGCATATTTGATAGGTCTAGATGATATCGTTTTTCTAGGTCTGTCGCTACTTTAGATGGAGAAGGAATAGACACTCCAAAAAGGGCTTGAGCTGGCAAAGTTCCGACAAAAAAAAGTTGTGAAAAAAGCAATACTCCGGCTAATACTTTTTGTTTACGTGAAAATGTATGCATACCCAGTGGTACTATTTCAGACTATTTAATATAAAACTTTGTTTCTGTATCTTGACTCTAATTATACACCAGTCTTATCATGGACCCTACAATCAGTATTCTGTCTTTCTTAAATCTGTTTTCCTGGGGAAGCGTCTAGCGAAGACTCAAAAACAGGACATCTGTCATAAACATAAAACTTGTACTTGCCAGCCACGCATACCAAAGTGAGGATGTTTTTTTCATTACTAAGCCCGAAAGTAGGGCTGTCATCAGAAAAGGTATATCTCCAAAATTGACCGCTTTGCCAGCAAGGACCAAAAATGCAAAAAAGAGGGCTTGTATGCCGAAAGCTAGCCAGGTATTCCCCAGCCACAGATATTGGAGCATTCCTCGAAAAAACACTTCGTACACTACCTGCGTCAGAGGAATGCAGACCAAAGCGTAGAGCACAAACCATCCAAAGTGAGTTTCCACGAGGACTGGGAAAAGTGTTTCTTCTGCAATTTTTGGAAACTGCATCTGGAGTGCCCATACTATGAAAAATCCTCCGAAAGAAGCCAGTACAGCCCAAAGTATGCCCTGGATATGGCTCGTTACCTGGATACCAAGATTTTTCAAGGGTTCATCCAAAACAAGACGGCAATACGCTATTGGGAGGACAAAGAAAAAGATAGCGACTATAATAAATCCCTGGATAAAAGAGCTCAAAGAGTCTACTTGCTCAAAAAAGGTAAAAAAGGTAAGACAAAAAACTATCAATATAGCGGTGCCAGTAAACCTTTTTTCTGAATCGGTAAATTTACGCATATGTTGTTTTTATTATAACAAACATCCTTCGCAAAATAAATATCCTTTAGACTTCTTTTCTGAGAGTTTCTACCAGTGTCACAGCTTGTTTGATTTGCTCATTGGCAGAGTGCTTATCCATATAGTAAATGATATACACTACCATTGTTTCAATAGGCAAAAAATTAAGTCCAAAAATAAATCCCTCTGCTACGGTCCCGCATATAGGAACCACCGCCTTCCGGATAATGAGACGCATATCATCTAATTCCTTGTTTTTCTTACTAAAAAGTAATAGAAAAAAAATAGCTATGCTAAAACAAATGGTAACAATAGTACCAATAGCCGGCAGAGAGCCGATCGCTACAAAATCCAGTAAATCTTTGAGGATAGCTATAGCAAAAGGAGCGCTATAGGCAAATAGAGTGGGTTTAGTTTCCTTAAGAGTCTCTGCCTTCATTTCAGCTTCCCCTATTATTTGCTGCTGAGCCTGTCTTCTCCTTAGATACAGCATTCTTTGGGTCTCTTCTTCCATTCTTTCTTCCTCTTCTTGCTCTCGTTCTGCCTCTTCTAGGGCTACTGCTTCGTCTTCTTCATCTTCATTAACATCATCCTCAGAATCTCCCTGATTACTAGCATTTACAAGTGCCTGTTTTTGCAGACGGGCGTTTTCATAGTCAACACGCCGTTGTTCTTCTAGTATGTCTTGCCTTCTTTGATCTGTTTGTGGCATATATATGTACCTACCGATGCGCTGACTTAGTACTGCTCATCACTTGCATCAAAGTCACGCTTGGCATCCTCAATTTCTAGTAACTGTCGTGGATCTGAGGTAATTATCTGATCCTCACTGTAAGAGGCAATAACTTTGATAGCAGCATGCTTTGTACCGGCAAAAAAGATGCCCTCTCCTACATTACTCTCAAGTAGAAGAAACTTCTCATGGTCTGTCAGATAAAACATTTCTGCTACAGCATCAATAGAAGTTGGTGACTGGCGTAGTAACAACTGTAAGGATGAGTTGGTGATAATAGGCTTACCATAGCGAGAAGAAAGAAAGTCTCCAATATCCTGCGTAATAGTAGTAAGACCGGTGTAGTACTTACGACAACGCTTAGCAATACCGAACATAAAAGAAGCAGCGTCTTCGTTTTGCATCATCACCCAAGCCTCATCTACTATCACAAGACGCTTTTTGAGCTCTGAACGCATCTGATTCCAGATAAACTGAAGCACTATATACATAGCCATCGGACGCAGCTCTTCTTCTAGATCACGGATATTAAATACTACCAGCTGATTGTTTGTACTTATATTGGTAGGTTGATTGAGAAATCCGCCAAAAATACCTTCAGTATAGCGCTCGAGACGCAAAGCCAAGGACTCTCCTCCATCCAAATTTTGTAGTACTTGGTGAAGATCAGACATGGTTGGAAAATCACCTGCTTCCAGGTTACGCGTGTCTGTCCGTGGAGTAATATCTCTCAAAGCATAGGTTTCATGGATGGCTCTATCCAAAAGCGTATCTTCTTCTGGAGTCAAGGTACCCAGCATAATATGGAGCAATCCTATCAGGTTGGCTACTGTGCTACGAAATATACTCTCACTGTCTTCGTCATCTACATTTTTTGGCAAATCAAAAGGATTGAGACGAGCATCAGAATTCAGAGATATTTGGAGAAAACTTCCTCCAACAGCTTCGCACAAGTGCTTGTACTCGTTTTCCGGATCAATGATAATCACATTGGCCCCAAACATCATAGAGCGTAAGACTTCTAGCTTCACCGTATAACTCTTACCTGCGCCTGACTTAGCAAACACCACCATATTGGCATTTTCCAAACTAAAACGATCAAACAATACCAGACTATTATTGTGACGATTGATACCATAAAGAATACCCTGATTGGAAGAGAGATCTGAAGAAACAAATGGGAAGGTGGTAGACAGTGGCTCTGTGTTTAAGTTGTTGGCCACATCTAAGACATCAAGGGCTAGGGGTCGAGTAGCCCGAAACCCCTGATCCATACGAAGAATAGCCGGCTTAGTGTAGACCAATTGAGCCTCAAGAATGGCCTCTACAGATAAACTCTTCTCATTGAGATCCTTCTCATCTTTACCGTAAAGAGTAATATAAAGTCCAAAACGGAAAAAACGCTCTGTGCCCTGCTGAAGCTTATCACGTAGTCCCTCGATATCCTCCATGGCTGTCTCCAGGACTGGGTTCCTAATCTTGCCATCTTCCGCCTCAATCGTGAGCTGAGACTGCACTTGGGTAGCAGACTTACGAAGATTTTTGAGGATTTCGCCAGTATCGATTGGGTGGATATATAAAGCGATATCCATAGCAAAATCCACGTTTACCACTGGAGAAAACCAGTTGGTGCTCAAGTATCTTGGGTAAGCAATAACAAAAAATGTGCGCGTCATGACCTCCCCCACCTGCATAGAGTTGGTCATGATTTTGATTGCTGGTGGTGCAATCAAATCTTTAATGGTCGCCAAACCTTTTTGGTATAGGTCCTCACTCTCTTTTGGAGCTTTTGAGGTGCGGGTATGTCCAAAGAGGCCCTTTTTAGGTGTCTGCTCCTCGTTTTGATCTGTAAGGGTTATACCTGGTAACATACATAGTCTAATTCAAGCTCACTCACATTGTTTATAGTCTGATTGGTAAAGAGGGAAGGATTATAGCTCTCAAACAAAAGCTCAATAATCTCCTCTGTCGTCAGTGGCGTCACACGCACACCTGTCCCAGACAAAGCGCTACTTACCTGTTCTACTCGTTGATACAACTGCCCGCGATAGCTCTCAAAAAGTTCTCCGTGCAGGCTCGTAGTCTTACCTGGAGTAAAAATACCGGCCAATCTATCAAGGAGTCCGTTTTTTTCATCTTCGGCTGGAGAAAAGGGTACCACAATATAAAAATACTTAGACATGATATTGGATACTTCAGTCAGCTTCTGAATAAAGGTTTTGTATTCAGCAATCTGAAAACGCAGCAGCTCATTATCCTGGTTGCTTTCCTGACTTTCAAGCAAGTTCAAATATGGATTGACATCAAAACGCTTTGAGCTGACGACAATTTGTACAGGGAAATCAAGGGTATTCAAAAAGTTCTGGTATTGAGAGATAATACCATCTTGTTCTTGGCTTGATTTGAGGTCAAAATTAATAGAAGAAGCAAGCAAAATAGCTCGTAGTGAGCCATTTTTAAGCACCAAAAGCCCCTCTCGAATTTCTTCGACATCCACATAGCGCTGCGTACTGGCAGCGTTGTTATTTTCTTTTGGTTTTAGAAATTCCATATTTTCATTCTACCACAACTCGCCCTCATTCTTATCCTTACTGATGATGGTCAAGCATCTCAGCAATCTGATGCACCTTAGTGCTATCAAACTTCTTGCTCTCACCTGTAGTTTCCTCTACTTTCTTTGCAGGCTCTGATGGCATTGGTCGTGAACTTGTAGGACGCTCCCAGACAGCCACTTTTGGCTGAAAAAGAAAGAAAAAGCCATGCATCGCAAATTCCGTCATAGTAATCCCATTGGGACGATAAAAAGCAAAAAGGGCAAAAATAAGCACTACTGGAATAGCTAAACCAAAGAATGTAGCCGAATCAAAAATATTGTAGAGAAGCATAAGGACCGCACACATGCCTATCATCCAGAAAATCTGTTTCCAGGTCAGTGGGCCAGCTATCTTATCTTCAACATCAATAAATTGTGGCACATTAAACATCATACGCCTTTATTTAAAAGTCATTTCTATTGACTGGTCGAATATGAAACTGATTACGTCTAGCTGGTGCCTGAGGCGCAACACTCCCTGCACTCGCTGGAGCGACAGGGGCCTGTTTTTCTAGCACTCTTACCTGAGACTGCGTATCTGATGCCGCCTTCACTTCGTCTTTTTTGACCTCCTGCTCAACGGGTAACACATGATTCAATGAAAAACTCATTGTGCCATTGACTGGTTCAGGCTTTACATTTTCTGGGATGCTTTCCTTAGTAAAAGCACCTTTAATCCATTCTGGCTTTGGCTCTCTCTTGAGTTTCTCTGCTTCACGGCTAAAATCATGGGTAACTGGAGAAGCCTGCCTTTCTGCCAATATACTATTGATGGCTGATCTCTCTACCGTTGCATTGCCTGATTGAAAGCTGTTCACTACTACCTGCGGAGCTGGCTGTGCTTCTGGCACTGGGCGGGGTGCAAAAAAAGCATTTGGGGTAGGAGTTTTCATTTCCTCTTCTGTCTTACCTATACCAAACATCTCTTTGATTGGTAACGACTGAGTACTAACAGGCGCACCTGCTAGTGCCTTCTCAAAATGCATCTCTGGAAAAACAATTACCTGCTTCTCTGGATCGATATCAAGAGCATAGTTTTCTTCGATGGACTTCAAGATCAGATTGATCCGCTCTCGCTCTTCTGGGGTTAGTCTCTTGCCATTATCAGAACGAAAAAGAAATTGCCCCCGTTCTACTGTAGAGTGCTGCCCAATCCCAAGTTCGTCACGGTAGCACTTGATCCAATTATATAAAGACCCTCGTACTGGCTCCGGCTGAGACTTGATACGGATACGTTCTGTCGTAATATTTTGATTACCAAGATTGGGATACTGTGACAGCGCTTGGAGAATCTGAAGTTTCCTCAAAGTTACTTTTTCTTCTGGTATCACCCCAGTCTCCTCCTCTTCGGCTTCCTCTATCTCTGGGGGTATGTCCAGTGTCAGTATCTGGTCTTGAATATACGTTTTTATTTCTGTCCCCAAAGATGCTTCTACCTGTTCCAATCCAATCTCTCCAAAGAGCAACTCCCTGATACTAATAGCCATTTTGCTTGTTGCTTCCTCAGAAAGATTTAGATTTTTTTCAGCTAAAAAAAGCTTTTCGGCTACTTCATACGAAAGCAAAAGGCGCTTTTTATCTTCAGGGAGAATATCAAATTTATCCCAAACAGAGATAATCTCTTCTTCTACCTGATCCTCTTCTGGTCCCCTACTGGAAGCCATTAAGGGGTAAAACCGTGCCCCGTAAATTTTAACTCTTTCTTCCATAACTACTCACTTTTTATTTTTCTCGTATTATCTATCTCTTCAATCTATCAACTAACTAGTCGGTGGATTTTGTTGATTATTTTTCCGTTGGGCAGCCATTACATCTGCTGCACTCTGTGGTTTAGGTGATTTGGGTGGTTCTTGTTTTGCGGCCTTCTGAGCTGCTACAACATCTGCAGCATTTTTTGGTGCAGCTTTTTTACCGGAAGATGGCTGATATAATTTATTTTTTATCCATAATTTCTTATCACTACCCTCCAGTCCTGCGAAGGCATCCTGAATATCTTTTTCAGACCAACTACCAGAATTAATTTCATTTTTTACAAAATTGACAAACTCTTTATCATCATGGATATCTTCTATATTACCTATATCCTTAGCCTTAATGCCGTTCAAGCTCTCATTGTAGACATTCTG
>CAZYOT010000006.1:0-24910 GCA_964649305.1 uncultured Bdellovibrionales bacterium | reverse complement strand
CGGAAGCAATAGAGAGGACACCTGCATTGGTGATAGTAGCGTCACCACTCATGGTAGCGAAGGCTGGAGCAGCTCCTGTGTTACCTAAGAAGAGCTGACCGTTGGTACCAGCGGCTGTCACTTGGATAGCAGAAGTGCTGTTTCCGTAGAGGACTCCATTAGAGGTGAAGGTGGTTGCGCCTGTGCCACCGTTTCCGACTGGAAGCGTACCAGTTACTTCAGTGGTGAGGTCGATGCTGGTTCCAAGAGTTGAAGCGATAGTGATGGTTCCACTTCCATTAGTGACAGTAATACCTGTACCCTGAGTGAGAGTAGTTAGAGTGTAACCAGTACCGTTTCCGATAGCGAGCTGTCCATTAGATGGAGTAGCAGAAAGTCCTGTACCACCGTAAGCCACTCCGATTACAGAGGCGTTCCAAGTAGCTGAGGTAAAGGTCTGACCTCCATCGACTGTAGCAAGGGTGCCAGTGGCGTCAGGGAGGGTAAGGGTTCTGTTGGCTGAAAGATTGCCAGCATCAAGGGTAGCGAAAAATGTTGCGCCCGTTGACTCCATGATTTGAAGCTCAGATGAAGCATTGTTTAAGACAATATCGAAAGCACCAGACTGACTCCAGTTTGAAGTCAGGTCTCCAAGAGCGATAGTTGGTGTGCCTCCTTCTGTAGATGATGATCCAGAGATACCATTACCATTAGTAATGGTAGCCACATAATTTCCAGTGGTATCTGTGGTGAGAGCCACTGCGTTTGAAGCGATGGTCATGACACCAGCGTTGGTGATGGTGGCATCACCACTCATAGTAGCGAAAGCTGGAGCACCAGCTGTCACTCCAAGGAAGAGCTGTCCGTTCGTACCTGCGCTTGTTACCTGGACAGCACCAGTACCGTTACCAAGAACGACTCCGTTTGAAGTCAGAGTAGTAGCACCTGTGCCACCGTTAGCTACTGGAAGAGTACCGGTGACTTCAGTAGTGAGGTCTACACTAGTTCCGAGAGTTGAGGCGATAGTGATAGTGTCAGTAGCACCACCGGTCGTAGTAATACCACTACCAGCTGCGATAGTGAGCGTATCTCCCTGAGCAATTGTTTGACTCACTCCACTCGTACCGGCAGCGGTAAATATACTTCCTCCAGAAACAAGAATGGTTCCTGATTGATCAGGAAGTGTATACGTACGATTGGCAGAGAGATCTCCTACATCAACCGTACCAAAAAATGTTGCGCCCGTTGACTCCATGATTTGAAGCTCAGATGAAGCATTGTTTAAGACAATATCGAATGCGCCAGACTGACTCCAGTTTGAAGTCAGGTCTCCAAGGGAGATAGTTGGTGTGCCACCTTCTATGGCAGATGAACCTGAAATACCATTACCGTTGGTGATAGTAGCCACGTAATTCCCGGTGGTGTGAGTAGAGAGAGTGATGAGGTTATTGAGCGTAGTTGCACCAGTTCCACCGTTGGCTACTGAGAGCTGAGCACCTGACCAGTTGCTATTGTTAATGGTTGAAAGTGTCGCAAGCGCACCCAAACCAAGATTGCTTCGAGTCGTACTGGCACTAGCTATATCTGACAAGTTATTGGCTGGGTTAAGAGGCGTGTATCCAAGAGCTGCTTGTTTGGAATTAAAAATTGTCCAATCTGTTGACGAAAGTAATCCTCGATTACTGCCACTAGCTGTTGGAAAATTAAAAGTATGTGTAGTGCCAACTGATGAAATATTAAAATCAGTACCTGCTGTACCGGTTGCGAAAGACTGTACTGCTCCCGAGAGCCCATTCAAACCTGTGATTCCACTGCCGACTCCACTATCAGCGGCACATGTCCAAAGTGAACCATTCCATTTCAAAATTTCATTTAGCGCACAGGTAGTAGTAAGACCAAAAGTTAAATCACCTGACCCAGAAAGACTCGCTGTCATACCACCGTTTTGTGCTGTGACTGAGCCAACGGTTCCGTCTTGTCCAGCGGCGCCAGCTGCGCCATCCTGTCCATCGGCACCATCTTTACCATCAGCACCGTCTTTACCATCTTTACCGTTTTGACCAGCCGCACCATCACTTCCATTGACTCCATCTTTGCCATCAACACCATCCTTACCGTCTTTGCCATTTTCGCCCTGGCCACCTACTACCGATGCAATCCGTACATTTTGGTCAAAACTTTCTACTTGCAAATTAATACCTGAATACACAAACTCATCTCTTTTTTTGTCACAGTCCTGCCAATCAATACGAGCTCCTTCCACAATGCAAGAGAGTTCGTTACTTGGATTGATATTGTCATTACGCAAAAGAAACTTTGGTTTCAAATCTTGAATACAGGTATCATCAAAGAATCGTGTCACCGAACACAGGATTATTTTTGATACTGATGGTTCAAAATTTTCACGAAAAGCAGCGTGTGCAAATGAAAAAGACAGCCCCACAAGCGTGAGCGAGAGCAGAATCTGTCTTTTTGTTTTGAACAATTGCTTTAGCATTTTTTTATTTCACGAGGGTCGTCACGGTCACAATACTCTTGGTCTCTGGTCGATACAGCACTATGAGATTTTCCTTGTCGTAGTACACTATTTGGTCATATTTCTGGGCTTTATTACGGATATCTGGATTGGTCAAAAAATTAATATGTTCCTTATCTTTGATGTTGTAGATAGCTGGAACGCTTTTGACCTCAATCTGATTTTCCTGCAAAATGGCTGCTACGATATCGTTAGTTCTCTCTACAACGAATTGATCTTTGAGAGAATTTTGGAAAATAAAATAATTAACTGCGAGTAAAAAAATAATCAAAAGAAGAAGATATTTGATTTTTATTTTTGGTATTTTAAACATAAAAAAACCGGTCAAATTTCTTTTGAATATTCATCCGTAATTATACATCACATTTTGCCATTTTCCCAGTTCATTTTTGGCTCTGTATAAATTAAAAGTACCCCTGAGGTCGGGGGTCTTTTTTAATCAACTTGTGGATAACTTTTTATCGGTATGAGGACATTAATTTTTGTAAATTTTTATCATCTCTCTTGCTCTTGAAAAGGGGTTCATTTTTCAATCCTAGACGTTCGGCATAATGAGCCTTGCCTGTCTCTTGATAAATCACACCCAATGCCAAGCGAGCTGTATCTGAAACTACCTCCATAGCCCTTGTTTTATCACCCTTATCGTGATTCTCATCCAGATAATAGGTATTTTCTTTGAACCACTGGTAGGTATTTTGCTTGTTGTAGACCACACATGGTTGAAACACATCTACCAAGGCGTATCCTGGATGAAGAATGGCTTGTTTGAAGACTTCTTTAGCTTGCATTATGTCTCCCGAAAACACCCTGCCTACAAAAGTGGCCCCTAGAGATAGCGCTGTAAACAAGGGATTAAATGGCTCCAATACCACTCCGTCTGTCTGAATAGGTGTTTGCATTCCTTTTTCAGATGTTGGCGAAGCTTGTCCCTTTGTTAAGCCATAAATCATGTTGTCATGCACGATATTGGTAATATCTGGGTTGCGTCGAATTGTATGCATAAAGTGATTCCCTCCCTCTCCGTAGGTATCCCCATCACCAGATTCAGAAATGACTGTCATCTCCGGATGTGCAAGCTTGATAGCAGTAGCCACAGGCAAAGCCCGCCCATGCAGTCCATTAAAATAATTCACCCTCATGTACTGTGGTGTCTTAGCAGCTTGTCCAATACCGGAACACATGACTACCTGTTCAGGCGCCAAATCAAGCTCTGCTAAAGCCATTTTGACAATATTCAAGATAGGAAAGTTACCACAACCAGGACACCAAGCGATGTCAGTATGTAAGGGTAAGTCGTATTGTTTTTTATCAACAGCCATATGGTTTCATTATGCAATGATTTTTTTGAGTTTCTCTACCACATCCTCAATAGCAAACGGCGCTCCATCGTACTGTAAAATTCTTTCATCAACAGCAATCCCATATTCTAATTGGAGTAGATTGGCAAACTGTCCTCCTGCATTATTTTCTAAGACAATAATTTTCTTACTCTTGAGCAATTTTTCAGCGCTCGGTGCCAATGGATACACCTGAGAAAAATGCAACCCTACGAGAGAGGTATTGCCAATAACATCCAGAGCTTCCTCTATCACTCCACGGTTAGATCCCCAAGTGACCACTATCGCATCAGCTCCCGTAAATTTACCTATTTTTGTAGGCAAATAAGCCTTTTTTCTTAATTCTTCACCCTTTTTAAGACGCTTATCTTGCATTTTTTGACGCACCTCATGGCTCTCAGTTATATGAGCCTCCTCATCATGCTCATCACTATCAACCCCGACTAATCCTTCTCCATATCCTGGGATACCGCGTGGCGAAATACCATCTTTACTGTAGGCATATCTCTTATAATCGCTCTTTGTTTCAACTACAAAGTTTTTTATTTTTTGAATCTCTAAATTTTCTTCTGGCACGGTACTAATAGCGTCAAGAAGATACTGATCAGTCAAAATAAAGGTTGGAATCTGAAATTCATCAGCCAAAGCAAAAGCGGTCTGTGCATGACTAAAGATTTCTTCCAAATTACCCGGTGCAAAAATTGCCCGAGGAAACTCCCCATGACCAGCATACAAAGCCAAGTTTAAATCAGCCTGTTCAGTTTTGGTAGGTAAGCCAGTAGCTGGCCCTGGCCTTTGTCCAATATGTATGACTATCGGTGTTTCTATAATGCCCGCCAAACTCACTCCTTCAGTCATAAGAGCAAAGCCTCCGCCAGAAGTAGTCACGACCGCCCGCGCCCCAGCATACCAAGCGCCAAGACCCTGATTAATAGCGGCTATTTCATCCTCTGCTTGATCCACTACAATACCAAATTCCTTATGATACTTAGCTAAATACGTAAGAAGGACTGTACCAGGAGACATTGGGTAGGATGAAATATAGTTACAACCAGCAGCAATCACTCCCATCCCAAGTGCATCTGACCCTTCCATAAGCAGCTCCATTTTTACGCTCTCATGACGAGTAAGATGGATCTCAATCCCAGCATCATAAGCCAGGTGTGTACCATGATTGTATCCAAGCGTGGCAGCCTGGATGTTCTTCGCTACAATTTCCTCGCCTTTGCGGGCAAAACGCTCACGAAGAAAAGCTTCGAAATCAGCTAAAGGTGCCTGAAGTAAGCCAAGAACTACGCCTACTGCTATGGTACTAGCAAAAATTGGATTGCCAAGATCATTGGTAAACTTAGTAAAAGGGATATCAAAACTATTGTGCCCTGCTGGAGCTCCAATCTTCGCAAGCTCTCCAAAAATAAGCGTCTTCTTACTAATCCTACTCTGCAAATGTGGCACTACATCTCGATCCAGTGCTACCAGAAAATCTATGTGCTTTGTGTAGGCTTGTCTTTTTTTACTAGTAATGCGAATCTCTGTAGAATTACTCCCCCCTCGAATACGCGACATGTATTCCTTGCAGGCAAAAACATGGTAGCCTTCACGTTTAAGTACCGCTACCAAAAGCGCTTCCACTGTTTGAATTCCCTGCCCCGCAGATCCTCCTAAGACCAGCGATATGTCCCCCGCATACCTGTGCATATTTGTATTCGTTTTGAAGTGCGTGAAACAAAAATTATTTGTTTCCGTATCATCTTCAGTATAACGCAAAAAAGGAAACAAAAAAACCATCCCTATACCAAAGATGGTTTTATAAAAAATCTATTCTTGTTCCAATTCTTTCTTGACTATCTCAAACTCATTTTCAATTTCTCTCAATCTCTCTCGACTTTCCTTGATAAGTTTGGCTCCTTCTTTCATTTTATCAAGTCCCATTTCCACATCCACTTCTTCCTGATTATCAAACCAACTAATAATCTCCTGAATTTTTTCTAACGAATCAGCTAATGTTTTCTTTGTCATACTCTATACATGCTTAATTTTTTTAACCTGCGCCTCCAAGCTACCCTTCCCTAATTGTATGTCTAGTATATCACCCACCACAATTTTTGAACTATCCTTAACCACTACACTCTCTTTTTTTATCAAGCTATACCCCAGCTTTAAAACTCGTTTGGGGTCGTAGACTTTGAGCTGTTCCTCATACGTAGCAATGACCTTCTTTACCCTATCTTTTAGCTTATGTAAGCCTTCTTTAAGCGACTTACCACTTGTCTCTACATCTTTTTGAATGCGTTTTATCTCCTCACCAAGACGACTCAGCTGAAGAAAAAACAACTGCTCCACTTGTAAACTTTTTTTTTGGATAAAGCGCAAGGCTTCCAGTAGTGTTTCAGCGCTCTTCCCAAGAAAATATTTCTTAGCAAGTAAACTTTGCTCAAAGATAAGTGGTAATTTCAGACTTAAGTTTCTCACCGTCTGCCTGGCTTCTACCCACTTCACCATTAGCTCCTTGGCAGTAGCAGTAGGAGTAGAGACCATTTTGTCTGCTACCAAAGAAGCCAACGTAATATCCTTCTCATGTCCCACTCCAAGCAGTGTTGGGATTGGAAATGAGGCTACTTCTCGTACCAGTGTCTCATTATTAAAAGCCTGAAGACTCTCCAAACTTCCTCCGCCGCGGACCATCACGAGTACATCATACTGACTGGCTTTAGCACGAAAATATTTCAAGGCCTTAAGAATTTCAAAGACCGCTTTCTTACCTTCTACCGCTGTAGGATAAAAATCAATCTTTAATCCAAAATTACTCACATTCATCTTGAAGTCACCAATAGCGGCTCCTTGGAGTGATGTAATAAGCGCAATGCGTTCAGGGTACAGCGGTAAGGCCATTTTATTTTCCTCTGCCATCAGTCCTTCCTGATCAAGTTTACGGTACAACTCATCATAGGCTTTTTTGAGCATACCTTCACCAGCCAGTTCTATAAGCCCTACCTTGAGACTCAGCCTACCATTGGGTTTATAGATCTCTGGCGCTCCTTCAACAATAATTTCATCCCCAATCCGTATCTCGACACCAGAAATTTGATAGGCAAAGCGAAAAATAAGACATGGCAAAGTACTGCCATCATACATATCCTTGATAGTGAAATACACCACTCGTTCACGTACATCCACACTCGTGACTTCACCCGAAACACGTGCTGCCATACCCGAAAGCTCTGTATTTAAGCCATCCAAAAACTGACTGACAGAAAGTGGTCCCTGCTCAACCTCCAGCATCTCAACCACAGACTCTTCTTGTATACTTTCTTCTATCACCTCTGCAGCGTCTTTTATAATAGCCAGAATAGCTTTGCCATATTTTTGATACTTCTTCTCTTTGATCCCCTTAATCAACAACAGTTCTTCTTTAGACTGTGGGCGCACCTCCAAAAGAGCATCGAGCGTAGCCTTAGAGAGAATCTTGTATGACTCAATTCCCTCTCGCCTCGCCTGCTCCTCCCTCCATTCTCGTAGTCTTTTCTGTAGCAACATAAAGGTAATCAAAAGCCCGCCAAAGCGGGCTTTAATAAACAACTTCTTGGTATTTATCCTTACCTACTGGTAAGCTTCCGCGCTCTTACTTACTATATTTACCAATGACATCGTCAAAGCCACTGATTGGCAAAGCGCCTACTACTACTTCTCCAGTCACTGTTCCATCGTCATTGAGCGTACCAATCACAAAGCTTGGTGTACCTGTCACGCCAGCCTTCGTACCATCAGCAATATCTTTGGCAATCTCATCTTTGGTAGCGGCTTCTTCAGAACAAGCCAGGGCCTTTGTACTGTCTACTCCAGCAGTTTTCAAAAGCTCCATCATTTTTCCTTCGGGCAAACCCTTGCCATTGGTCAAAGTGTTGGCATAAATAGCCTTAGTAAAAGCAAAATAGGCAGCATCACCCTTTTGATCGCGGACACACTCAGCCACTGCTGCTTCCTCAGTTGACTTTGGATCGTGGAAAGATAATGGGAAATCACGAGCTACCAATATAGCCTGGCCCGTCTCTACATACTTCTTGATAATTTGATCATAGGTCTCCTGATGGAAACGCTTACAAAAAGGACACTCTAAATCGCCGAACTCAATAATAGCAACTCTGGCTTTTTTCTTATCTCCCATCACAGCGTCATCGTCTAACGCTACTGTGACTGGTCCGGTTAGCTCTTTGACCCCCTTATCATCCGCTACCTGAGTAGGCTTGTTAGCCCCCAATCCAGCTTTGCCACCAGTGCTAGGGACAAAATACTGCGCCGTCATCAACACAGCTCCTATCAAAATTGCACCAGCTATCAAGAGAGCATCTGAACTTAAAGCGTCTTTCTTCAACCACTGACTCTTCGTTTTTGTTGGTACTGGAGCCGCTGACTGTGCTTGCTCATTTTGAGTTTCTTCCATATTCATACTTCAATTAATACTTTTAATACTTTCTTAGTATATCATATCTCAATTATTGGTCTGCTTTTCCGTCTGATACTCTCCATGTATACCCTCTATATAGTTCACTACCCAACGAAGCGGTGCCAAAAAATTCTTCCAGGCCAAAAGTTTCAAGAATACATAGCTCCCTACCAGAATAAAGGACTCTACAAAAGCAAATGTTACCTGTCCATCATTACCTGTTTTGATAAAGAAGCGGTGTAAAATAGCAAACACAAACATAATATAGACACTTCGATGCAGCCACTTCCATTTTTTTCCTCCCAAATACTTTTGAGCTAAATTGTTAGATGTGAGCAAGAGTGGCAGAGTCAAAAAAAATGCAGCCATCCCAAAAAGAAACCCATTTTGCCAGATACTCAAATTTGGCAAAATATACCCCTGAAACCACAATGGGTCAATCATGTAGCCTATGCCATGAACGAGAGCTAAATATCCCATAAGAATACCTAATTCTCGACGGACAGCCATCAAAAGGGTCAAAAAACGTACTCGCACTATACGAGCGGCAGGACTAAGAAACAAAATACCAATTAAAAGGTTACCTGCTAATTCACCGTAGCTCTTTCTCAGTTCTGGAAAAAATAGTCCAAAAAGGCTCAAATGAGCAATTATGAGAATAATTTGCTTAATCGTATGGATATGACGAGCAAAGATATTAGCTCCCTTGTCGTGAATACTAAAAATAAAAAAGAGGATGGTTTTCATAAAAAATTTTGTTTTTGTATATAGATTGAAAATATATTCCCCCGATGATAGGAGTCATCCTAATAACTTCTTGATTATAACATGAGAATAGTCAAAAATTATGGTATGATATGAGTAATAGAAAAATATGGAAACTTCTCAAAATACCGAACCAATCATCCGGGTAGATAAATTACGCATTGTCTACAATCAGGGTAAATCAAATGAAATGCGTGCTCTCGAAGAAACGACTGTGGAGATCTATCCACATGAGTATGTTATTATTTTTGGTCCTTCTGGTTGTGGTAAGTCTACGCTACTTTACTCTATCTCAGGTCTCCAGTCAGCAACCTATGGTGCTGTCTTTGTGGGAGGTAAGGAACTTGGCAAAATGACTCAGGCAGAACAAGTACACTTTCACCAATCCAGCATTGGGATGGTTTTCCAGGCTTTCTACCTTATTTCTTCATTGACTATTCTTGATAACGTAGTCCTTCCTAAGGTTTTTCGAGGTGAAGACCCAAAGGCTCGCAAGGAAACGGGTCAAACTCTGCTCCGTCGCTTCGGTATTGCTGCCCAGGGAAATAAATTTCCAAATGAGCTCTCTGGAGGACAGAAACAGCGTGTAGCTATTGCCCGTTCACTTGTCAACGACCCTGAAATCATCCTGGCTGACGAGCCAGTGGGTAACCTTGATAGTGAAAGCGCCGAAAACGTGTTGGCTATTCTCAAAGACCTTAATGAGGTTGATAAGAAGACCATTATCATGGTGACTCACAACCCAGAACACCTCGCCTACGCTGACCGTGTTATTTTCATGAAAGATGGTCGCGTAGTCAAAGAAGAAATCAATCGTGACAAACGACCTTCTACAGCTGCTGCCTCCAAGACCACTAAGCCAGAAGATAAATTTGCCGACAAAAACTCTCCAGAAGCTCTCGAACTTCAGATGCTCATGGAGTCATTTAAAAATCTTCTTCCAAAGCAGGTTGATATTCTCCTTATCCCTTTTAAGGCCAAGCAGCTTTTGGCTCACATCATCTCCGAGATGAGTGACGAACAAATCTCCATGGCTGAAGCTTTCCTTAAAGAGCGTCTTTTCAACAATATTGATGCCAAGAAACTCGCTCAAAGCCTTGATATGAGCCTCGAAGAGGGTGGTGGTGGTTGGAATAGTCTCCGTGCCCAATCCTTCACCAAGCGTGCTGAGGCTATCATTGAGCAAGCCCGCATCACCAAGGATAGTCCTCAGAAAGGTCTCCGTACCTTGGCTGAATACCTGGTAGAAAACTTCCACCTTAAGTTCACACAAGAATCTTGGCCACGTTTTGTAGAACTTCTTAAGCTCCGTATTGAAAACAAGATGGGTCAACTCGAACTCCTGCGCAATCTCGATGCGCCAGTCAAAAAAGGAGGAGTGGGCCTCAACCGTATCACAGCTGAAAAAGTGGTGAGAGAAATAGAGATAATCATGCTTCTAAAATACAGCTAATATGCGTATCTGGGATATTACCAAACTTTCACTTCGTATGTTTAAAGCGCACACTATGCGTACGCTTTTGACGGTTCTTGGTATGAGTGTAGGTATTTCAGCTATTATGTTTCTCGTGTCTTTTGGATATGGTCTCCAGAGGACGCTCTTGGAAAAAATTACCACTTCTGACGCCTTGGCCAGTGTCGATGTCTCTGTCGGTAAAGAAGGTGGTCAAAAAAAACTCGATCAAACCGCTATCGACACACTCAAAACCATCCCGAATGTGAGTGATGTAGTTCCTGTGCTTGAAGTCCCTGGGCAGGGTAAATTTCCTACCCTCAATCTTGATCTTAACGTTGTGAGCTCTCAGGTTGGTTACCTTAAGGGAGAAGGACTGAAGACCGTAGAGGGTCGTTTCTTCGATAAAAATGAAACTGATGGTCTAGTTATTTCCGAAGGTGTGGCCAAAATCTTCACCACACCATACCCTGATCTTATCGGTCAAACAGTCACTCTCACTCTCTTTCCACCGAGTGAAACTCCCGGCAAAAGCCTCACCTACAATCCTCCATCGAGCTACAAAATTGTCGGTATTGTAGCAGGTGAAAATAACTCTGTGTATACCTCCTTAAGCTCCCTCTCCAACTTCCCTCTCGTTAGTTACTCAAAAGTTAAAGTTAAAGGTACAAGCGCAGATGTCATCGATCCTATGCGTGTCCAGATTGAAGAAAAAGGGTTCGTCGCTTCTTCTATTTCTGAAACCATCGATCAGGCCAACAAGGTTTTCCGAGCTGTCCAGATTGTCCTCATGGTATTTGGTATGATCGCCCTCGTGGTGTCTGCTATTGGTATGTTTAACACCATGACCATTACCCTCCTCGAACGAACTGAAGAGATTGGTATTATGAAATCTATTGGTGCGTCACGAAGCAATATCTCAGTCATGTTCGTAATGGAATCTACACTCATGGGTTTTCTTGGAGCCACTGGTGGAGTGTTGATCGGCTTTATTGAGGGTCAGATTATCAACTTCCTCCTCAATATTGTAGCCACCCGCTTCGGAGGTACGGCTGTCAACCTTTTCTACAGTCCACTGTGGTTTGTCTCAGCCATTGTCATCTTCGGTGCCTTTGTGGGCTTTAGTACGGGAGTGTTCCCAGCCAGAAAAGCCTCTAAGATCGATGCTTTGGACGCTCTCCGATATAAGTAATCCTTATCTCGCTTTGTCTATCAAAAAACTCCCCATTGGGGAGTTTTTTGTAGTTTAACTCTATTCCTACACAGGATTGACATCAATTTTGACAGCTCGGGCTGTACCATTGAAGTTACCCTCTGATCGTACACTTTCTGTATTAGCTCTCCAGGCACCATCAGAACAAGTACTCAATGGTTTTCCATTAGGATAAGTTGGAATATTAGGAGGTTCAAAAAATGTTACTCGATACGTCCCACTATTGATACTCCCATTGATACCCGCCTGACCGTTTACTACCGTACATGTATCTCCGCTTGAGGCCAAACAGCTTAGTGACTGACCATCACAAGTACCATTATACACTCGCTCTAGTAACTTCTCTAAACCGCTATCCGCAATTTGAAAAGCTACCACTGAACGACTCACGGCGTTGACTGCCCTCTTTTCTGAAATATTGATAGTAGCTATCGAAAGCGAAGCTACCAGTAAGAAAGACAGGATAATGAGCGAGAAGACCAGCACTGACCCTTTTTGTTTTTTGTTGAATACCATACTCTAATAAGTAGAACGTAATGCGTTCATAATAACACAAAAATCAATAAGTTCCTGAATAAGTGCACCATGCACAGGATCTATGTACCCAAACAAAGCCGTCGTCATACCAATAGTCGAAAGACCAATCCCTAGAAAAAGACTCTCGTACGCCACTGTATAGGAGCGCCGTCCGATATGGATTGCCTCTCTGATGGAAACAATATCTCTACCTAGTATAGCCACATCAGCAGCCTCCAACGAAGCTGCGTTTTCCGTCCCAGAGAAAACAATTCCCAGATCTGCCATCGAAAGTGCTAGTGCGTCATTCATACCATCACCAATCATACCTACAAGAGTATTATTTGTTTGCGCTTGCTTGATGAGAGAGAGCTTCCTTTCTGGCGTAGCTTCCGCATAGGTACGTAATTTAAACCTCCCCAAAACTCTTTCAGCATTCTCTTTTTTATCACCGGTAATAATACCCAAGTGATAGCCTCTGTCTTTGAGATAGGTCAACACTTCTTCCACCTCTGGCTTCAATCTATCATCAAAGAAAAAGCTCGCGATACGCTCTTCTTGGCGCCAAAGATCTACCTGGATACCTTCTTCTTCATTACGTTTTGTTTTGCGTAAACTATAGACAGACTGATCAATGGTACCAGTAATACCTTCTCCAAACACTTCCTTCACCGCATGAGTGACCAAGAATGGTGTTTTCTTCTGCTCTTGCTCTGCTACTAATACTTTTGCCAAAGGATGAATAGAATGTCTTTCCAAAGAAGCGGCAATACTCAGCGCATGCTCTTCGGTAAATACATCGTTGTGGATAGTGATTTTACGTAAGGCTGGTTCTCCAATAGTCAATGTTCCAGTCTTATCAAAAAAAATCGTTTTGGTTTTGGCTAATAGTTCCAAGATAAAAGGACTCTTTACAATAATCTTTCTTTTAGCTGCACGGTTGAGTCCACCTAAGAAACTCAAAGGGACTGCAATCAAAAGCGGGCATGGTGTCGCCAAAACCAGAACTGCCAAGAAACGGGTTGATTCCCCAGACAAGACATAGGCCAGGACAGCAATTGAGACCGCAAAGAGAGTGAAGAGGAGATTATACCTTTCAGAAAGTCTGACAAGAGGTGCACTGTGTACTTTGCCTTGCTCTACAATTTCCAATATCTTACGATAGCTCGAATGCTCAAAGTCTGACTCAACTTCCACCACAATAGACTCTCCGGTGTTTACAAATCCAGCCTTGAGATGACTCCCCTTGCGGTGAGTCACTGGCATTGATTCACCTGTAATATTTGACTCATTAAAAAGCGCACTCTCTGAAATAAGTTTCCCTTCGATAGGTAGCATCTCACCACTCCGGATTACTACCACATCACCAGGGACTATAGCGTGTAATGAAACTTCATGATTGCGATTCTTGCCATAGAGAAGAATACTTTTAGGAATTTCATAAAATAGATTCTTCAGAGTACTTTCTGCTCGCTCTGTCCCATACCGCTCAAGTGCCTCACTAATAGAAACCATCAAAGCAATCACCGCTCCTGTGAGCCATTCTTGCATAAAAAAGGCTGTGATAAGCGTAAAAAGAGCAAGGTAGTCTAGATTTGTTTTGCGTAGTCGCAGTCTTCCCCATGACTCTCGAAACAGCACAAACAGTCCTCCAAACTGAGCCAACATCCAAGCCTCTGGCATACCAAAAAGGAATCCTACCGCAATAAGAAATGTAAAAAGAATTGATAGGCGAAATTCAGGCCGTACTATCTCATGTAAAAACTCCCTCATATTTTTACTTTTTGTTGAGCGAATGTTCGTTTATTTGATCATGTTCCAAAAACCATTGATGTGATTCTCTGCGCTGTTCTTGTATCACTTTTTCATCATAAGCCAGTCTTGTCTCCAGACGAGCAATTTCCTGCTCGTCTCTCTCGAGCTGACGAAAAAGCCACAGTATCAAAATAACAATCGTCCCCGTAAAAACCAATGAACCAAAAAAGAGCCACCAAAAAGAATTCTTATTCTTAAATACCTCTTCTTGCCAAACTGCATAAGGCGTGTCCTTGGCTTCTCCATTAGCCTGCCACAAAGAGCATTCTTTTTCATATCCAGAAAAAGCTTTTTCTGAGCCATAAAAAGCATCTATTTTAGCAGCCTTCTCTATTTCACTTTTCATATCAGTACACCGTCTCTCGACATAGGCCTGAAACATTTTACGAAAGGCCGTCCCATAGATGCCTTCTTGTGGATCGATTCTGGCACCCTCTGCCATTTCTTTCAAACCTTCCACTGATTGAGCAAAAGCAAAGTTGTCACCACTTTTACGCTCAAGGGCATCTGTCTGAAATGTCACCACTCCCACTACTGCACCTTCTTCGCTTAGTACCGGCCCACCACTTGAACCCTGTGATACCTTGGCATCTGTCTGATAAATCTTTTTTCCATCTACTGACATCTTTACAGCACTGACCACTCCTGAGGTAAACGTTACATCACCTGCACTCTTATCATTCATCTCTGCCGTAGCTGGAAAACCAGAGAGAAATACCCTGTCTCCGACCGAGAGCTCTTTTTGTGACAAGGCCAAAGCTGGCGCCGGTCTTTGTGGAATTTTGAGAATGGCAATATCTGTCCCACCTACCAAAAAATTAGGTGACTCTACCAGTACCTCAGCTGTTTGTCCCGAAGCAAAGGCTTCTGTAAAAGAGACAGCTTTTCTATGCGGACTCAGTACTCGTACTTCTTGCTGTAGATCAAACTGACTATTGGCCAAAATAACCTCAAAAACCTGGCCAATAAAGCCATCTTTTCCTTCCTTGAGAAGATTCTCCATTTCGCTATCAGAAAGTGCTAGGGCGTTTTCGTACAGAGCAGCCATAGCTTTTTCGGTAGCTAAACGCTTCTTAATAGTTTGAAGAGAGACCACGTGGGCATTGGTGGCTATAAATCCTTCTTCTTGAATCACAAAACCACTACCGCTAAAATACTCATCTACGGCTACTTCTTTCTGAACATCTGCTACCACTGCAATAGTTCTCGCTTTGATATCAACAGTCACACTGGGCACGACTGCTTTCCCAGTGATATGCGTAGCCACCTGCAAAACACCCGATCGTGATATATCGGCTACGCCTTGTGAAGAAAGATTTTCCGCCTTGACACTCTTTCCGCCTCCTATAAAAAGAGAGACTACTACCATGAAAAGAGCGAGTCTTTTGTACATAACTTTTTTTGTTTTTTCTCATCTTATTCTAACATGTTTTCAATGAAAAAACTGCTTAGGCACGCTTGAAAAAGTTCTTTCAAGCAATCTTGACTAAAAATTAAAAATATGCTAATATATATGACTAACTTCATTAATTCACCTATGTCAAAAATCTTCCCAAAAGGCCTTCCGTTCAAAAAAATATTAGGCATACAAAGCTCTCTGAGAGCTTCTTTCTATGCTTTCATTACCAACAAACCTTGGGTGAGTTTTTTTGTGCTTATTGGACTTCTTTTCGCTATAGTCTTTATTGGCTACACACTCCGTGCTCCTCAAGCTGTATCTGAAGAGGCACCCCTGCCAGCCAAAAAAGTCGCTCTTTTCTCTAGCGAAAAAGATTCCCTTTTACTCAGTATTCCTGCTCAGGTCAAAAAAAATTCTGTTCTGCGTATCACTGCTCTCGTTCCTGGTATTGTGACCAATATCTTGGTCTCCCCTGGCCAAAAAGTTATGGCGGGCCAAACGCTGTTTACGCTCACCAATGATTATGGTAGCGGTGCTACTGCTCTCGAAAAAAGTATTGCTCAAAATAACGCAGCACTGGCGGAAAACACCGCTGCTCTTGATAAAAAAATTCAAGCTCTAGAGGAAAAACGTATCAAAAAGGATGACACCCTCACCAAAAGTGCTGAAGCAGTAGAGCTGGAAAACCTCAAAAAAGAACGTAATACCCGCCGCTACACTCTCACAAACAGTCGTCTTAATTTAGCGCTTGCTCTCAAAAACGATGCTTTCTTGCAGCCAAAAAGCAGCCTAGGCGGTACAGTCACAAGCATTGCAGTCCGTCGTGGCCAGCTCGTCAATGCTGGTGATACACTAGCTACCTTTTCAGCCAATGACACAACTGCTACCCTCGAAGCCCTCCTGCCACCGGACACCGCTTGGCTGATTGATCCAACCCAAAAGGCCATCCTGCACCTGCCAAGTGGCGATCAAGAATTAACCCTTATCTATCTTTCCAAAGAGGAGACTGTCTCAGGTTTGTACAGTGCTCTTTTTAGTCTGCCTCAAACGGCTTCCCCTGCTCTCATAGATAATCACTACGTAGATATTCAAATTCCTTTGCAAAGCAAAACGGATACTATTCTCCTTCCTCTCGAAAGCATCTATCAAGATACTCATTCTGCTTGGGTCATGACTCTTCAGGATGGTACAGCTCACATACAAACCGTCACCCTCGGCTCTATCTTCGGCAACTACATCGAGGTAACTTCTGGCATTGATAGTCACACTCCTGTCATTCTTACCCGTGGCCTGGTGGAAGGTGAAGCAGTGACCACCGAATAATCCTATGGAACACGGACCATCTTTTTTTGAACGAGTTGTCTTTAATCCAAAAGATCATCTCACTCTTATTGGGCGCTACTTTGGAAGTATTCGTACTATTGTTTTAATTATCCTCACTCTTTCCGGAGCTGGACTTGTGACCTATCTGACACTGCCACGTGAACTCAATCCGAGCATCAAAATTCCAATAGTTTTTATTGCTACCACCTACCCTGGAGCGAGCCCTGATGATATAGAAAGTCTTATCACTATTCCCCTTGAAGACGCTGTTTCTGGGCTCAAAGGTGTGTCTAAGGTCACTTCCTCTTCCAACGAGGGAGCTTCTACTATCACTGTAGAATTTCTCTCTGGCACCAACCCAGACCAGGCCAAGCAGGATATCCAAAGTGCGCTCGATACCGTCACTGATCTACCTGAAGATGCCACTACTCCTGCTATCCAAGTCCTTGATTTTCAGAATCAGCCCGTTATTAATTTCATGGTAGTAGGTAGTGATCCAACCAGTCTTGAAAACTTCTCTGACACACTCAAAGATAATCTCAAAAATCTTTCTTCGGTTGAAAAGGTCATTCTCAATTACCGCAAAGATCCTGAGATTAGCCTTATCCTTGACCCTGCCAAAATACACGCCTATCACCTCAATGTACAAGATATTGCTGGTAGTACAGCAGGCGCTCTCCAATCCAATCCTGGAGGTTCTCTCGATGGCAAGCACACCTCTTTTGCCCTCTCTCAAGATCGTGCCATTCAAACACTCGAAGATGTGCGTGCTCTCCCACTCTCTGTTGATGGGACAGTTATTCCCCTAGGTGAAGTCGCTCGCGTGGAAGAACGTCCATCCGTTAATGCTCACGAGGCCTTTGCTTCTATTGGAGGACAAGAGCCTACTCGGGCTATCACCTTCTCTGTATACAAGACCGATGAGGCCGATGCCACTCTTGCTGTTGCAGAAATACGTGACACCTTTACCAGACTCAATACCTCTTACCATAATCAATTTACCCTTGAAGCTATTTTTGATGGCTCTCAAGAAATCAAAAAAAGTTTTGACCAACTCTTCCATGATTTTTTTCTCACGGTAGCCCTCGTCTTTACGGTACTGATTCTATTCTTTGGACTCCGTCAGTCTATCGTGGCTTCTCTCGCTATCCCACTCACCTTCCTCGTAACCTTTATGGTCATGGGAGGGGTGGGTATTAGTATCAACTTTATTGCCCTATTTGCCTTACTGATTGCTCTTGGTATCCTCGTTGACAATGCTATCGTCATTATCTCTGCCATGGCGAGCTACGAACGCACGGGCAAATTCACCCCCAATGAAAGTGCCCTCCTAGTCTGGAAAGATTTTCGTTCGGTCATTTTTATCACCACCATCACTACTGTATGGGCTTTTCTACCGCTCCTCTTAGCTACAGGAATTATTGGTGATTTCATCAAACCAATTCCAATCGTAGTCTCTTCTGCGTTGGCTATCTCTGCTGCGGTAGCGCTCTTTATCGTTATCCCGATGATGGCTCTTCTTCAGACAGGTAACTTTCCTCGCCGGGTAATCCTCTTTCTCTACACGGTACTGTTTCTCCTTGGAGGAGCACTTCTTTTTGCTCTTATTCCAAGTGGTGCCTACAAAATTCCTCTGTATCTACTGGCGCTACTCTGCCTTGGTTTACTCTTTTTTGTTTTTCGTTTTCTCCGTAGTCAACAAGCAGCTCCCTTCCCCCCTTTTGTCTCGAGAATGAAAAAAGCACTCCATCGTATATCAGACGAAGGTATTTTTGATTTTCATCCACTCGCCCTCCGCTATCAACAATTTATTCTCGGCACCCTCACCAAGAAAAAAGCTCGTCGCACGACCCTCGCTATGTTGATCATCTTCATGCTCTTTTCATATGCTCTAATACCAACTGGCTATGTGGTCAATGAATTTTTTCCGCAAGATAATCAAGATATTGTCTATGTCAGTCTCGAGCTACCCCAAGGTACCCCTCTCAAAGAAAGTAAAGTAGCGGCCGAAAAACTCTTACATGCACTCAAAGATACTGCTGAAACACGTTTTGTCCTGGCTGAAATAGGCGCTGGACTGAATAACGATGGTGTCTCAAGTCAGGGCGAAACCAATCACGTACTCATCACCCTCCTCCTCAACCCCAAGAAAGAACGCGCAGAGACTTCGAGCCAAATTGTAGAAACCCTCGGCCATACCTACAAGAATTACCCTACAGGTAAAGTTTCTGTCAGCCAACAAGCAGGTGGGCCACCCGCTGGAAGCGACCTCCAGATCAAGCTTCTTGGCGAAGACTCTTCGGTGCTCAATACCTATGCCGAAGAAATTCAGGCGCATTTGGCTACCGTTCCCGGAGTGAGTAATATTACCAAGTCTATTGACACCGGTGCGAGCAAAATAGTCTTTGAGCCCAACCAAGAAGAGATGCGTCGCCTCAATATCGCGCAAAATGAAAGCGCTTTCTGGCTGCGTATGCTCGGCAGTGGTTTCATCGTCAAAAATGATGCTCGTTTTGGTGAAGATAAACGCGATATTGTTATGCGCTTGAGCGCCAACGAAACGCTCTCTACCCCTGATGAGCTCTCTACCCTTCTTATCCCAACTCCCTCTGGTGTAGCCCCACTCCGTGCACTGGGGCGCTTAAACTTGAGCCAAATCCTACCCTCATGACTCGTGAAGATGGTAAGCGTACACTTTCAGTATCTGCTGATGTAGCAGACGGATATTCGCCAAGCGTCCTCTCACAAGAACTCGGTGATTACACTGATAGTCTTAAACTTCCTTCTGGCTATAGCTGGAAAACAGGTGGTGCCAATGAGGAAAATCAGAAATCTGTCACCTCTATTCTTGAAGCCATGCTCCTTTCAGCTGCTCTCATTTTCGGTACCATGGTCATACAGTTCAACTCTTTCCGTAAGGCGCTTATTGTGATTCTGGTGATCCCACTGGCAGTTTCTGGAGTCTTTATTGTCTTTGCTATTACCGGTATTCCTCTTTCCTTTCCAGCCCTTATCGGTATCCTGGCTCTCTTTGGTATTGTAGTCAACAACTCCATTATTCTCGTAGACAAAATTAACCGCAATATGGATGCCGGTCTCACTCTTGATATGGCTATTGCCGAAGGCTCCGCTAGTCGTCTTGAACCAATTCTCCTTACTGCTCTCACCACTATTATCGGTCTGATCCCTATCACTCTCTCTGATCCTATCTGGCAGGGTCTGGGAGGAGCTATTATTGCAGGACTCCTCTTCTCTGGTATCGCCAAGCTCTTCTTTATCCCTGTCATGTACAAGGTCCTCTACGGAGAAAAAGGGGCCTAAGGCGAGCCACTAAAAAAACAGCCTCGACATCTTGTCAGGGCTGTTTTTGTATCTTAGTTTTTGTCTTTAGTCTCTTTGTCTTTACTCGAAGAGGTCTCTTCTTTCTTGTCAGAATCTTTGATCTTTTCTTGGATAGTCACACTCTGAATATAGACAAACTCCACTGGGGTGGAACCCTCACCTCCTGGCTTGGTAGGCGCAGTAGCAATAGCATCTACCACATCCATACCATTGGTGACGGTACCAAAAATTACATAGCTTTTTGGAAGCGATGTATCCTTATGCATGATAAAGAACTGGCTCCCGTTGGTATTAGGACCACTATTGGCCATAGCCACCGTCCCACGGGTGTACTCACCAGTAAATGGCTCATCATTAAACTTATAGCCTGGACCACCACTGCCTGTGCCCGTTGGGTCACCACCTTGGATCATAAATCCAGGAATAGTGCGATGAAAAGGCGTGTTGTTATAGAAATTCTTGCGTGCCAAAAAGATAAAGTTATTGGCGGTCATAGGCACTTTGTCTGCCTGAAGAGCAATGGTGATTTCGCCCTTGCTGGTCATGAGGGTAGCTTGGTAGGATTTGATATTGGCATCAATTTCCATAGCTGGGACTTCTTTAAACATAGGTTCTGCTTTCTGTTTAGCTTGTTTAGCGGCTTCCGTGGCAGCCTTCTTCTCTTCATCAGCCTTAGCGGCTTCTGCAGCTGCTTTAGCTTTTTCGGCCTCTTTTTCACTGTCCATCTTAAAGTCAGATGTGACTAACTCATTTTTACGTACTTCATCTGTACTGCAGCCCGTCAAAAAAAAGACGAGAGACAGAAGAAATACACCTCTCAAAAAACGCATATCCAAATCATTCACTATTTATACTGTTTAAGTATAGTCTAAATCACCGCTTTTAAGCAAAAGTAAAGGCATAGGTAGCGGTTCTCCCATCAAACTGAAGACGCAGAGTACCCACACTCTTCTGCCCCTTAAAATCCACAATCTCATACAAGCGATCCTCGTCTACCTGGATCTGACCATTCGTCACATCTTTCCCACTTATCTCTGGTGTTATTTTTACATCATCTAGGAATACCTCTACTGTACTTACATTTCCTCCTTCTGGACTCATGACGAGAAAAACTTTATCCCCCTGAAAACGTAACACAAGACTTCCTTGAGGCGAAACCAAAGCCTTCTCTTCTTCTATCTTCCACGTACCAAGAAAAGCATACTCATCCAACCCGAGTTTAGCTGGTACCGTAAACACTTGTTCACCACCAGTTATTGCCTCGGGTGATGCCAGACGCTCTCCTCTAGCACTACCCAGATAGGTTTCCGGGGTTTGTTTGCCTCCTCTTTTCAATGTTTCATCTTGAGAGCCAACGTCTGTACTGACTGACACATCATTTCCTGCTTCTCTTAGGAGTGCCACTATGGCCGCCTCCGTCTCTTCATACCCACCTTCACCAAAATGCACCTCTCGTACATTCCCTTCAGCATCAATCAAATAGTGCGCAGGCCAATAACGATTATTATAGGCTTGCCACGTAGCATAGTCGTTATCCTGAGCCACTGGATAATGGATGCTATATCGTTTCAATGCCTCAGCTACATTTTCTTTTTTATGCTCAAAAGCAAACTCTGGTGTATGTACTCCTATCACTACCAGTCCCTGATCTTTGTATTTCTCATACCAGCCCGTGACGTGTGGTAAGGTACGGATACAATTGATACAGCTATACGTCCAAAAATCTATCAGCACTACTTTGCCTCGTAACTCCTTGAGACTTGTCCCATCACTGTTGAGCCAACCATTGATACCGGTGAGCTCTGGGGCGACTCCTAGATTCTCTAATTTTGGCTGAATCAAAGCGCTAAGCGCCTCTACCGCCTTGGTATTCATCGCTCCTGATTGACCCGTACGAATCTTTTCTAGTTCGCCTGTCTGCTCTGCTTGCTTTTCAAACACATTCAAGAAAGTTTCATAACTCGGAAATTTCTCAAGCAGTGTTGTCTGTAATTTCTTATCATATCCACTGAATATCATCAAAGCAGACAGTATCATGACCGCTCCAAAAATTTTCTGGATGATGCCTGTATAAGGAGAAAGGGCTCGTGTACGCGTGAGTATTTTTCCTCCCAAAAGGGTCAAAAGATATAGCGGCACACATACTCCTAAAACATATACCACTATAAGGAGTACTGCTTGATACCCCACTGACTGAGTAGCAGCCAGTGTGGCCACTGCAGCGAGAATTGGTCCAGCACAGGGTGTCCAGATAAGTCCAAGAGCTGCTCCTGTGATAAAGCCTCCTCCAAAGCCATCGCCTCTCCCGCGAGTAAAGCGTCCACCAATACCGCTAAATTTACTCACAAGCACTTCCATGCGATCACCAAACCATGGTACCAAGAGGACAAGACCCAGAAACCCAATAATGACTACTGCCAAATAGCGCAGTGCTTCTGGATCAAAAGGAATGACTTTGACTATAGCTGCGAGCGTGAGGGTAAAAAAGATAAAACTAACAGCCAAGCCAGTCACCAGTCCGAATGGTTTTCTCTTCCCACCTGTCACTCCAGCTGACAAAACAATTGGCAGGATTGGCCAAATACATGGCGCGAATATCGTCACGATGCCAGAGAGAAATGTAAAAAAAAGTAAAACCAACATAATGTTATATATACATTTTATGAATACCTCAAAGATACTCTGGGAGAACGAGAGCGCTCTCGCTCCCACCAGAAAATCCTTACTTAATATTTGAGAGGATCTTGTCTAATGATTCTCCCCCTACCCACTTATTGAGACTATTACCACTCGCATCCACTTGTACAAACGTATGCTGTGTCGTCACGCCATACTTTGTCTTGAGATCCTTATTGGTATCGTAGTCTACACTAAGGATCAACGTATTGGCTGGTATATTGTTCAAATGAGCCTTAATATCAGCATCGACTGCCTTACACGTAGGGCACCAAGAAGCATTAAAGAAAAGTACTACTTTACCTTCCTTAGCAAAGGCTATTTTTGAAGCGTCGTACGCAGTGTACTGACCGCCCTTCATCATCATGGCATCGCCGTCCATCTTCTTCTCCATCATAGCGTCACCTTCCGGCTTGACCATAGCATCTTCCTTTTTCATGACATCTTCTTTAGTCATTTTTTCTGACTCCATTTTCTTATCTGTCATCATCTTGTCGTTGCTATTGCTTCGGGTAGCTACGTATACTCCTCCGAGCACTACCGCAAGCACTATAATTCCGACAATTATTTTTTTATCCATATTCTTTCACCCCCTTTCTATTGGTTATATATTTAGTATCTTTTTTTGGCATAGATTGACCCCCCTACCTTCATGAGAAGCATTGCCCCGAGCACGTACATCAGTTTTTCATCCTGAGTGTGATTAAATTCCTGCCACACAATCATCACCATGAGCACTGTCACACCACCAAGATATCCAAGGCGGGCTGCTATATATCGATGAAGCTCTTCTCGTTCATCATGGGCAGTCTCACGAAATATAAAACTGACAAACAAGAAAAGGAGGAGGGCCGCCACACAGGTGACGGTCATCACAAACATATCTGGCATCCACCATCCACCGGGATTAATGAGGAGTAACAAGGCTATCACTGTACCCAGGGCCAGTATGCTTTCGCTGATAAAATGATTTTTCATACAATAAACAATTACTACGTATTACGAATACTAAATATTTTTTCTATGTCTGCCTTGAAAACTTTGGCAATCTTGAGGGCCAGCAAAACCGAAGGCGTATAATTCCCCTTTTCGAGTGCAATAATGGTTTGGCGTGTAACATCTACGCGACTGGCCAATTCTTCCTGAGTCATTCCGTGTTCCTGACGCAAGAGAGCTACTTTATTATGTATCATTTCTCCCATAAATTTACGTAAAGTTAACTTTACATCTGAATTATATACCCTGCATACAATACGTCAAGTCAACTTTACATACACTTAGGCCTCTGTATGTCTTCCCCTTGACTTTTGCCTTTTTTAGGAGTATAATAGATGTATAGAGATGAAAAACGGGTGCGAACCATACAGGTTCCAACCCGTTTTCTTTTTTCTCTACCTAATTAATCTCCTTCTTCCTAGAAAGTCTCTTTACAGAGTTTTCCCAGGGTGAAGGTAAAAACAAAAAGTTAGTTTTCTCCGCTCACCTATGAGAGAAGGAGACTAGCCAAAAATAATATGCAAGAAGTAAAGATGGAAACATCAAACGCAATCGCTCATGATTGCCCACAGTGTGCAGCCGCACAGTTGGAAGCAGCTACGAATCACGAGACAGGACTTTCCTTTCTCCTCGCACTTCTTCCAATTATAACCCTTACCTTCTTTGGTCAGGTCGGACTCTTGTAAGACTTCTTACACAAAAGCGCTCCCATTAAACGGAGCGCTTTTTTTGTTTACCACTTTTCATTGACTTTTTAGCCTTTTCTCTGTATGATAAGATATTTCATAGACCCACTCACTTTTTCATGAAACATCCAAAAACCTTTTTCTTTAGCCTTTTTCTTATCTTACTCCTCATAGCTTGTGGAGCTTTTTGGGTATTCTTTATGTTTTTTGTCCCATCAGTCCATGACTTTGAAAGCGTCAAGCGTGGAGAGACTTCGCTTCTCTATGACCGAACCGGTGAGCATATCCTGTATCAAATTCATGGTGAAGAAAATCGCAAGCCCATCAGTCATGATGAGATTCCCAACGCGGCTCGTCTCGCCACTATCGCCATCGAAGATGAAAACTTCTACAACCACAATGGCGTCGATCCTCGAGCCATCTTTCGAGC
>CAZYOT010000005.1:3021-25475 GCA_964649305.1 uncultured Bdellovibrionales bacterium | reverse complement strand
CTCCAGGTATGACAGTCGTTTTGCGCAAAGTCTAGGGGAGTAACTGAGTAAATAGTTTTTGGTATTGCTCTGTAGCTTTGTCCCATATAAAAAGTGAAGCTACCTTATTCTCGGCATTAAGAGCGTAGGTGTGTCTGAGCTCAGGTTGTGTAGCTAAATTAATGAGTGCCTCTTTGAGTGCCTGTATATCCCTTGCTTCTATCAAGATGCCGTCTTCTCTACCAGAGATAATTTCATTGGTACCGCCGACATCGGTAGCAATGATGGCTTTTTGGAGAAGAGCTGCTTCAATAACAGAAGTAGGTATGCCTTCGGTGTAACTTGGATTTACAAAGATATCAAATATTTTGAGATACCCCATTGCCAGAGGTAGAGGGAGTGCACCGAGAAAAATTACCTGTGATGTAATAGAGAGTTTTTGGGAGAGCTCTTTGAGGCGATTTTGTTCTGGGCCATCACCGATGATAACAAGATGTGTTTGAGGCAATGCTGCTTCAGCAAAGGCTTGGATAAGATCGTGTACACCCTTGCCTTCGATAAGTCTTCCAATATAGCCAACAAGAAGTGTGTCTGGATGTTTCTCTTTGAAATCCGTAGCTGGGACTGCATTAAAGATAAGTTCCTTCTCCAGACCGCGGTATACCACATGACAGTCAGTACGTCCCGAAAGTTTCACTACAAACCGCTTGGAGGCCTCTGAATTGGCAATTACGACTTTTGCGTTTCTGAGAATGATTTGACCAAAGGTGTAGTCATATATTTTTCCGAGGGTGTTTTTGAGAGTACTTTCAAATTGGGCGAAGTCTGAACCATGCTCTATATGTACCCAAGGAGCTTTGACTCTACGAGCGAAGTAGCCTGCCATGAGAGAAGGAAAAAAGAAGCGTGTACGAGACATCACAAGAGAATACTTATCATGAGAAAGATTTTTCCAGAGTGTCCAAAAGTCTTTCTTCCAAAAAATTGGTATAGGGTAGTTATGAATAACCTCTAGTGCTGGATAACGAATAACTTGCACGTCAGTGTGGATGTTTTCTTCGGCGGGAGCAGAGACTGGAAGACGTGGAGTAAAGACAGTAATAGAGACGCCTTTCTCAG
The DNA here is from genome assembly GCA_964649305.1 of uncultured Bdellovibrionales bacterium. Taxonomy (GTDB): domain Bacteria; phylum Patescibacteriota; class Minisyncoccia; order Moranbacterales; family UBA1568; genus UBA1568. The sequence goes on along the minus strand of CAZYOT010000005.1, from coordinate 24,377 downwards.
AAAAATGCTTATTGAATTCATCGCTGTGGGTTTCAAGACCACCACGATGAGGGGGATAGTAGGGTGAAAAAACAAGGAGCTTCATAGATTTAGGGAATATATTGCCAGATAATTATTTCTTCTTTTGGATAAGTATAGACTCTTTGGAAGTGTTCTGGAATTTGGTCATAAATAAACAATATTGTATCGGAGTCATTTGAAGCAGTCATGCTGTTGTAGGGTCTTTTAGCATACGGATTACGTGAATCAGGCTTAGCATAGTAAATATAGATAGTATCAAAAAATCCAGTATGCTCTTCTGTTGAATGTGAGACTTCTGCTTGAAATTTTTTAGAAACTTCTTCTAGGTACTTGGCTTCATTGAGAATGGCATCTTTTTTTGCTGAGAGGATAAAGGTGTTGATATTTTGAAGGGTAAGAGTAACTTTCTGTTGAAAATCTTTATAAGACAAGCTAAGGACAGGATTATTTTCAGAGGATTCCAGGAGGAGTTTCAGAAAAACTCTTTGATCAAAATAAAAGAGAGGATCATTAGTAGAAATGATATTTATTTGGGCGTGAGTACGGAGGAGATTTTCGTTGCCATTAGTAAGTATAGTGGCATTAGGAGGAAGATTATTTTTTATCCAATCAGCAGAAGAGAGTTGAGGAGGGGTAATGAGGTACTGCTTGAGTTGATTAATGTAGAGCGCACCGAGGATGTTTATGAAAAAAAGACCAATAAGCACATAAAGTATCCAGTTACACTGTTTTGATATTTTGGGTAAAGTCGTTACAAATAGAGCAAAACTAAAAAGAGCGACTATACCCCAGGCACGTTCAGGCAAAAGCGCAATATTGAAAAAACGTGGTAGTAGCTCGGCAATGCTAAAAAAAATAAGAGCACTAAAGCTGAGGGTAAAAATTTCTGGAGACGTTTTGATGTCACGGTAAAAGGGGTATTTTTTCCAAAAGAAGTAGAAAAAGTAACTAAAAATAAAGAAAAAGACTGGACCTGCATAGAAAGCATAGTAACGCATAACTCCTAAAGGAGAATTCCAACCAACAGACATACCGTCAATATTAATATATGTAGCCGGGTAAGCAAAATTGAAGGTGCTTCTTTGAAAAAGAACAAAGAGATTTTTTGACCACAGGAAAATAAACTGAAAAACTGATGCAAAGAGAGAAAAGAGATGTAGAATAATAAAAATACTCAGAAGGGTAATAAGGAGGGGATTTTTTTGATAGACATTCGTGAGTGTTTTTCTGTAAAAAAGAACAGATGTAAAGATCCAGAGAAGCAAGATAATACCAGCAGCTTCATGATAAAAGGCTGTGCCGGCAAGAATAAATCCTCCGAGAAAGAAGAAGAAGCGATTGTGAGAAAAGTAGCTAATGAGGACTGAGATACAAAAGAGTATCAGTCCAAAATTGAGCATGGCCTGAGGTATAGGCGTGTGACTATAGAGGACAAAGGAGCCTGCTATAAAAGGAAAAAGATACACAATACATTTTTCTTTCTTAGAGGAAACGTATTGAGCGAGAAGGGTAAGCGGTAAAATAAGGAGTAGAGAAAAGAAAGGGAGGACGTACTTAAAATAAGCGTAACTGTCCACACTAGCGCTTTTGATAAAGATGTAGGCCAAAGAGGAAAAGAGGGGGCGGTAGAGATGGAGACTTGTGACAATACCATTGGCAAAATCTTTTTGGTAGAGCGAAAGCCAGTAGTAGGGATCGATGTCGGGCAGAGCATAAAAGGCTTGCACGATGAGTGTGGTAAAAGTGACAAAGAAAATGGTAACCAACAGAGGTAGGGAGAAATTTTTCTTGTACCAGGGGAGAGTTTTCTTTGGAAACTGGAGAAAATCAGGATTGAGAATATGAGCAGCAACAAAGGTAAAAAATGAAAATACAATAGGCACGAGTGGATGAGTAATAAAGAAAAAACTAAAAACAAGTGTGACAAAAAAGGGTGGAACGATAAAGCTGATGACGGTTGCAAGAAAAAGTTTCTCTAGCCAAGTAAGTTTTTTTTGAGATAATTTTTCTGTGACAGCAGCAAGATTGAGACCCGTAAGAGGAAGGGCTATAACAAGCGCAAGGAGTGAAAATCCAGTGCCAAAGTATCCTTTGGTGGAATGAACCAAAAAGCTAAGAAGAAAAATAACAAACAGACTTACATTGAGAACAAAAAAATGTCTCGAGAAGTTTTGAGAAAGGTAACGCAAAAGAGAGGGCATGGTATTTATTTTTCGAGATCCTTGAGGCTTTCAGTGCGAGTCAAGGTTGTGATTTGCTGCTCTAGTTTTTCGATAGCAGAAAGGAGTTTGAAAACCATCAGAAATACCAGAAGAAAGCCAGCCAGGATAACGGCATTGATATTACCTTCTATGCCAATGAGTTTAGCTACGGTATTACTTATATGAGGAAAAGTGACTACCATAGCCATGCCTCCCCAGACGATGATGCGAGTCAGAAGCTTGAGGAATGTCTGGCTGTCTTTCCCACTAAAGTAGTTCTTGAAACCTTGAAAAAGCATGATAGCTGCAAAAGCAACGATAATAATTTGATAGAGAGCAAAATGCATAAACGTAGTGTTTGAATTATGAAATCATATTCCAAATAATTTTGTAGAGAGTCTTTAGTCCATTGATAAATCCCTGTTTTTGGATCTTCCCCATACTATATTCAGTATAGCGCACCTCAATAGGAACTTCACAGTAACGGAGCTTATGAAGGTAAATTTCTCGAATGATTTCGCTATCATACTCGTAGCGATCAGTTTTGGTATTGATGAGTTCTACAGCATGACGTGAGTAGGCGCGGAAACCTGACTGGCTATCTGACACCCAAAGACCATAGATGTACCAGGTCACAGCATTACCGATATGATTGGCCAGAATCTTGTACCAGGGCATACCCTTAGGGTTTTTGAGACGAGTGCCCAAGGCTACGTCACACTTGCCATCAAGAATAGGCTGGATTAGATGAGCTATATCGCCTGGATTATGTTGACCGTCACTATCGAGTGTTACTGCAATAGAAGCACCAAGTTTTTTGACAGCTTCAATGCCGGTCTTAGTAGCCGCTCCTTTGCCACGATTGATTTTGTGACGAAGGGCAATAATACCGGGAATAGCAGCAGCCACCTCATAGGTATTGTCGGTGCTACCATCATCTACCAGGATAATTTTTTGGTAGCCAGCATCTTGGATTTCCTTGATAACCTCTCGGATAATCTTGGATTCATTGTAGGCGGGGAGAACTATCCACATAGATTACTTCTTAAACCATTCAAATGTTTGCTTGAGACCTTCTTCAAGCGGGACAGTTGGTTGCCAGGAGAGTTCATTTTTGGCGCGAGCAGTATCTAGAGAACTCGTCTTTTGTTCACCTGGTTTAGCAGGCGCATGAATTTCTTGGAAGGTATTGTTAAAGAAACCATTTAAGATGCTAAAAATTTCATTGACGCTGGTTTCTCTGCTAGTCCCTATATTGTAGATGCCAGAAGCAGTATCAGTTTCTAGAGCAGCTATATTGGCTCGTACCACATCACCTACGTATACGTAGTCACGACTTTGGGTGCCATCACCATTAATGATAGGTTGCTCTTCACTAAGCATTTTGTTGAGGAAGATGGCTACTACACCTGCCTCGCCGTGTGGATTTTGACGCGGACCGTAAACATTACCATAGCGCAGTGAGACTGAGCGAAGTCCCAAAATTTCACGATAGAAACGAAGGTACTTATCAATAGAAAGCTTGGCAATACCGTAAGGTGAGAGTGGATGTTCTGGATGAGATTCGCTCGTAGGGCGCATATCAGTGTCACCATAGATAGCTCCACCAGTGGAAGAGAATATGAAACGCTTCACATTGTGAGTGGCTGCCAGGTGGATAAGATTGAGCGAAGCCAAGATATTGGTTTCGGCATCAGCTACTGGGTTAGTAGTGGATTTACGGACATCTATCTGAGCCGCCAAGTGATACACAATGTCAAAAGTATTATCTTCAAAAGTCTTACTCAAAGACTCTTTATCACAAATGTCCGCCTGGATAAGGGTAGCGTTTGGGTTGATATTAGCAGACTTACCGCTACTGAGGTCATCGTAGACAAAAACACTGTGTCCACGCTCAATCAGGGCATCTACAATATGTGAGCCAATAAAGCCGGCCCCACCAGTTACAAGAATATTCATAAACATTTTATTTATATAGAGCTATTTTACCAGGATTGATGGCCAAAGAAAAGGCTTTGGTGAGGGCGTAATATTTGCTCCAAATGGTGATTTTTTGTACAATTGAGAAACAATTATGGAAAATCAATCAAACATCTATTTGTCAGTGGTGGTCCCTTTGTATAACGAAGAGGGAAATGTAGTGGAGCTCCATCGCCGTATTCACGAGGCGGTAGAGAAAACTAGAAGGCCTTTTGAGATTATCTTTATTGATGATGGCTCTAAAGATAAGACAGTGGAGTTGGCTCGTACCTTACATCCACTCAAGCTTATCGAATTTCGCAAGAACTTTGGTCAGACGGCTGCTTTTGATGCGGGTATCAAGGCTGCCATAGGAGAAATCGTCATCACGCTTGATGGTGATCTTCAGAATGATCCAGCCGATATCCCGCTTTTACTTGAAAAAATGAATGAGGGCTTTGATGTGGTCTCAGGCTGGCGCCATAAGCGCAATGATCCCTGGAGCAAGAAGATTCCTTCACGGATTGCTAACTTCCTGCGAGGTATTCTTATTCAAGATCGGATTCATGATTCTGGCTGTAGCCTCAAGGCCTACAAACGAGAATGTTTTGAGGGGGTAGATCTTTTTGGTGAGATGCACCGTTTTATGCCGGCTCTTCTCATGCTCGATGGTTTTCGGGTCTCTGAGGTTAAAGTCTCACATCATCCGCGACTCCATGGCGTCACTAAGTACAACTGGAAGCGTGGAGTCAAAGGTTTTGTAGATATGATCGCTATTTGGTTTTGGCGTAAATATTCCTATCGTCCAATTCATCTTTTCGGTGGTTCTGGTATGGTACTTTCGTTTATAGGGACCATTATCTTGCTCTGGATGATTATCGCTAAGGTACTCTTTCATCAGTCAATCGGAGAACGTTTGTGGCCAATTGTTGGTATTTTCTTTGTCTTAATGGGCGTACAGCTGTTTGTGGCAGGATTACTCGCTGATATGATGGTGCGCAACTACTACCAAGCCCGAGGACGCATGAACTATGCTATTCGTGAAGTGCGAGAGCAATAGATATGAACATGAAACTCCACCGAGGCAATTTCGAGAGCAATCTTCTTTTTATTAAAAAAAGCGGACTTCTTGATACCCCCAAGCGTATTTTGGAAATGGGCTCTGGTCGAGGAGCTTTGGTCAAGAAATTACAAGAAATGGGTCATGATGCCGTGGGCACAGAGGTAAACCCTGAGTATATGGCTTTTGCCAAAGAAGAGTACGGGGTGGATTTGGTGACTATCAGTACCGCTACCACTGCTTTGCCGTTTGAGGATAAAAGCTTTGATATTGTAGTCAGTTTTGATGTCTTTGAACACATTCCAAAGACCAAAGAACACATAAGAGAAGTAAAGCGAGTACTGACAGATGGCGGGAGCTACTTAGTATGTACACCTAATAAATGGACTAATATTCCTTTTGAGGTACTCAAAGAAAAAAGTTTCACTAAATACAAGGAGTATCACTGTGCTCTCCATAATTACTGGCAGATACAGGCACGTTTTCATGAGAATGGTTTTGAGACACGGTTTATCAAAGTGCCTCTGGTCACTCCATACTTTATCGAAAAGATGCGTAAGTACCTGGGTTTTCCTGGAGTGCTCTTGGTCAAGGTGCTTCGTCCAGACAGTTGGCCGCAGTGGCTTAAGACAAATTTTTATCTCGTAGCCACCAAAAAGAATATTGAGTTGGAAATTAGAAATTAGAAATTTTAACGGGATAAATATGAAGCTGACATTTATTGGGACTGGGTATGTGGGATTGGTGACTGGGGCTTGTATGGCAGAACTCGGACACACAGTGATTTGTGCTGATATTGATACCAAAAAAATTAACGGCCTCAAGCGTGGCATTATGCCTATTTACGAGCTTGGTCTTGATGAATTGGTTGAGAAAAACGTCAAGAAGGGGAGACTTTCTTTTACGACCAATATTGGTAAGGCGATCAAGGAGGCAGAAGTCGTTTTTAGTGCCGTAGGGACTCCGGAAGATAAAAAGACAGGTAAGGCCAACCTCGAGTATGTGTATGCGGTAGCCGAAGCTTTTGCCAAGAATTTGAATGGTTACAAGATTCTGGTAAATAAGTCGACCGTACCGGTTGGGACCGCTGATCAGTGTCGAGCGAAGATAGTTGCTGCTGCTAAGCTGGGGGTAGAATTTGATGTGGTATCTAATCCAGAATTTCTTCGTGAAGGAGCTGCTATCAAAGATTTTCTCAATCCTGATCGTGTGGTGGTAGGAGTCGCTAGTGAGAAAGCCAAGGAAATGATGGAAAAAATTTACCGTCCTTTGGCTCGAGCTGGACGTCCTGTAATATTTACTAATGTCAGAAGTGCTGAGGTCATTAAGTATGCCTCGAACTCATTCTTGGCCACCAAAATTTCTTTTATCAATGAAATAGCAAACTTCTGTGAGAAAGTAGGTGCCAACGTCAAAGATGTTTCTCGTGGCATGGGGTCTGATGCCCGTATTGGATCACGTTTTTTGTATGCAGGAGCAGGCTATGGCGGATCATGTTTTCCCAAAGATGTGCAGGCTCTGATAGAGACTGGCAAGGAATATGATTTTGATTTTCAAATTGTGAAAGCAGTAGACGAAGTCAATGACGCTCAGAAAATGCGCCCGTACCAGATTCTTAAGACAGAACTCAAGTCCCTCAAGGGTAAGCGGGTAGCTGTATGGGGATTGTCATTTAAGCCACGGACCGATGATGTCCGTGAGGCTCCAGCTCTCTATGTGATTGAGGCTCTTCTCAAGGCTGGAGCCATAGTGGTAGCCTATGACCCAGTAGCTAGTGAGGATTTTGCGCATGCCTTGGGAGATAAGCGTGCACACTATGGTACGGATGCCTATGAAGTTCTTGAGGGTGCAGATGCTCTGGTAGTTATGACGGAGTGGGATGAGTTCCGCACGGCTGATTTTGGGATTATGAGTAAAGCTATGAAAGGGAGTTTGATAGTGGATGGACGCAATATTTTTGAACGGAATGAAGCTGAGGAGGCAGGCTTTACCTATTTTGGTATCGGAGTTTAGATTATAAACACAGAAAAATGATAGAAGAAAAACACTTTCCAAAGATTGGTTTGGTACTCGTGTTGGGACTCTATCTTTTTTTTGGTTTGAATCATCTAGGGCAGTTTGTGACTGCCGATGAGGGTAGGTGGCTGTATGAGCGTATTCCTAATTATTGGGAGGCTATCCATGATCAAAAATGGAAGAAAACATTTATCAACGATAAGCCAGGTGTAAGCGTGGCTTTGGCAGGTTTACCCGGAGTGTTACTCTATCCACAAGCTCGGGAGCATTGCCAAGTACACGAGAATAAGGTGACGGAATGTAAAGTAGCAGAATCAGAAAAACTGCTTTGGGCCTTTCGGCTACCGTTAGTATTGGTGAATGCCGTGCTTCTTGTGATGATTTTTTTTGTGATTGGACGGCTGGTGAATCCATGGGTCGGTCTTTGGAGTAGCGCTCTCATCGGTCTCTCGCCTCCGCTTATCGGGATTTCTCAGATAGTTAATCCTGATGCCTTTCTCTGGTCTTTTGGATCAGTAGCGACATTTACTTTTTTCCTAAGTTTGAAAACCAAAGAGAAAAAGTGGGCAGTCCTCTCAGGGTTTTTTCTCGGAATGGCACTGCTTTCTAAATATGTAGCTCTTATCCTCTATCCATTTTATTTTGGAGTGATACTGCTTGCATTCTTTGTATCTGAGGAGGAAAAAGCTCGAGCAGACTTACTTGTTCGACTAAAACTTTGGGGGATGCTTGGAGGGATAGCCTTGATAACCACGTGCTTTTTCTTGCCAGCCTTTGTGGCTAGTCCCAAGTACTATCTTGGTAAGTATCTTTTTAGCATTGAACACAAAGGACTTTTTGCCTTATTGGCTGTGGTGCCACTAGGGCTGGTTTTGGGAGATGTGTTTCTTTTTAAGGGCAGGGGACTAAGCTTCTTGAAACGTCAGTTTTTTTGGCTAAAAAGCTTTGTGGCTCTGGTGCCAATAGCTCTATGGGGAGTGTTGGTAGTAGCGATACTTTTGAGAAGGATATTTCCTGGTTGGGAGATATTTAGCAAGCTTCCTTTTGATGCCAAAGAACTGACTACTGCCATACAGTATGGTATAGAGCTGAACTATTTTGAGGCAGCGCTTCTCGAGTGGAGTCCACTTGCTTTTTCGTTGACACCGATAACACTCATAGGTTTAGGGATTCTCTGTTTATATGTATGGAAAGAGAAGAATACCAAGGAGATTCTCTGGGCAGAAGTACTGGCTTTGTTTGCCTTTTTTTATATAGGGGTACTCATGATTACTGATGTCTTTACTACTATTAGATATACTATTAGCCTCTATCCCTTTATGGGATTTTTGGCAGCTGTGGGTTTTTGGTATGTGAGTGATAGGTTGGTGCTTCAGGGCAAGCGTTATTGGATGACTGCTATTATTTTTGTAGCTTCAATAATAAGTGTGTTTTTTGTTCAGCCGTTTTATTTTAACTACACCAATAATCTACTCTCCAAACAGAGTATTCTGAGTGATGCTTGGGGGTTTGGTGGATACGAAGCAGCACAGTATTTAAATAGCTTACCAAGGGCTCAGGATATCACTGTGTGGGCTGACTATTATGGTGTGTGTGAATTTTTTGTCGGTAAGTGTGTTACCGCCTATACTTTTGATAAAGAAGTTATCCAACCTGATTACTATGTACTGACGCGTCGAGGCAATATTCGCTATGGTTCGCGCTTTGAAACTTGGGAGAGGAAAAATGGCATGAGCGCCTCAACGCACTATGATGACACCGATCCAGTGTGGCAGCTCTTGATAGACAAGCACCCGGGAAATTATATTAAAGTAGTAAATGTAGAGGACTAAAGAGTCTCTTTACAGAAACTGGAATGTATGCTATATTGTTGTTTTGGTTCTTTGAAGTAGTGAAACAGGAAAGGGTATAACATGCCTCGTGGCGAACATATTCATGTGGTGGCCGGCGAATTACTGATGGCTGGTGTGGAGTCGGGCGATATACCTGCGGGCCGTACGGTCAGGCGGGTTCTCGGCAAAAAGAGAAAGGGGAGAGGAGGAAAGCGGCGGCCCGCTTCATTCTCTGGTGAGCCGGTCTATTTCTATGAGCGGGAAGGCTACCGTCTTTCCAATTTTTCGTCCCATGCCATCGAATTTGAGGTGGCAGGCAAGACGCATATTTTCATGTCTTGCGAGCATGCTTACCAGGCTTCCAAATTTTTCGATGATGATGTCATCAACAAAATTGGCTTGGCTTGGTCGGCTGAAGACGCCAAGGCCATCGCACATGCGCATCGGCATCTCTATCGACCAGATTGGTCGGAGCTGGTGAAGCTTCGCGTGATGGAACAAGTTTTCCGAGCCAAGGCCAGACAACACCGGCAAGTACGAGAATACTTGGCCAGTACAAGAGGTCGTAAGTTGGTGGAGAACTCATTGGATGATGATTTCTGGGGCATTGGTTGTGACAAGACCGGCCGCAATCATGCTGGTAGGTTGTGGATGAAAATTCGCCCTGACTACCAGTAATACGTGACGAAATTGAAGACAAAAGACCCCGGATGGCACAACATGCTGTCCGGGGACTTTTCTTTTTTAGGCACTCTTTTGCTATAATAAGAGGGTATTTTTGGTAAAGATGATTTTGAGACACAATTACTATTATACACCTAAATATTACTTTTGTCAATAATGCGAGTCCTCTTTCTAAACTATGAATACCCGCCTCTTGGAGGTGGTGCGGCCAATGCTACTGCCTATCTATTAAAGGAATATGCCAAAGAAGGTGGCGTGGTAGTGGACTTGGTGACTTCTTCACCAGATGAGCATCAGGTCATTGAGGTCTTGGGAGAGGATATTCAGATCCACAAGCTCAATATCGGCAAGAATGGCAATCTCCATCATCAGTCTCAGTTAGACCTGCTTCGCTATAGCTATAAGGCGTATCGATATGCTGATGGACTCCTCCGAGCCAATAACTACGATGTTATCCATGCATTTTTTGGGGTGCCTTGTGGAGCTTTGGCTATGCATTTGGGCAAGAAATACAATATACCGTACATTGTGTCACTTCGTGGCTCAGATGTACCAGGCTACAGTGAGCGTTTTGCCTTTATTTATAATTTTCTCACACCTCTGATTGTCAGGGTATGGAAGAAAGCCTTTCGGGTAGTGTCTAATAGTCAGGGTCTTAAGGACCTGGCTTTGCAGTCAGCTCCTATGCAAGAAATAGATATTGTTCCCAATGGAGTAGATACAGAACTTTTTGTGCCAAACAGAGAAAACGCGCCTAAGGACGAATGGATTATTACTGCTGGAGCTACACGTCTCACGCAGCGCAAGGGTATTCATCTCATCATCGAAGCCTTACCCAAGCTACTCACTATCAATCCAGGAGTGGTGTTTGAAATTATGGGCGATGGAGCTTCTGAGGAATCTTTGCGTCAGAAGGCTATCGACTTAGGTGTGGCTTCACAGGTGCGATTCTTAGGTCGTATCCCAGCCACAGAGACATATCAGTACTATGAGCGGGCTAAGGTGTTTGTTTTGCCATCAGCCAATGAAGGGATGAGTAACGCCTTGCTAGAAGCGTTGGCTTGTGGATTGCCGGCAGTGGTGACTGATACGGGCGGCTCAAGTGAACTGGTAGAAGAGGGAGTAAATGGACTTATTATTGAAAGAACAGTGACGGCTATAGAGGATGCTCTCATAGAACTCCTTACTCATGAAGAAGAGAGGGTGCATATGGGAGAGGTTAGTCGTGTCCGGGCAGAGGCCCAGAGCTGGGGTAGAGTAGCTTTGGCTTACCGAGCTATGTACCAGGAAGCAATTTTATAATACGCTTTTATGCTTCCAAAATTTTCCAAGCTTCGGAAAACGCAAATAAAAATAGGAGTGGCTATTTTTTTGGGGTTGCTTTTGGTATGGAAGTTAGATTGGCACTTTGTTTTGAAGGAATTTCGTGATTTGGAATGGCAGTGGCTAGTGGTGTATGTTGTTTTCCAGGTACTCGCGATGTTTTTTTCTGTCAAAAAATGGCAGGCTATAGCATCTACATACCACGTTCATTTTGGTGCGGGTGCGGGTATGTTGGCTTACCTTAAGGGAATGTTTTTGAATAATTTTTTACCTACTACAATTGGGGGAGATGCCTATCGATGTTGGTGGCTTAAGGAGAAGACGGGTAAAGATATAGCGGGGTATGTCAGCGTTCTCCTGGATCGCCTAATAGGACTTGGTGTTACAACAGTATTTGCTTTTGGAGGAGGATTGTTTATCTTAAATCTCATCACGCATAACGTTCTTTTTTGGGGGACATATTTAGGTATTTTGATGGTTTTACTGATTGGTGGACTTGTAACCCTAGATTATTATTGTCATTGGAATATATTTGGTCTCGAGAAAATAGCTTTTCTCAAAAAGGATTTTTTTGTCTTGCTTTTACAAAAAAGATCATGGAGGAATCTAGAGGATATTTTTTTCTGGTCAGGTGCTTTTACAGTGGTAGGCTTATTGATGAGTAACTACCTTCTTTTTCTCACTTTTGGGATACCTCTGCCACCACGAGCATTTTCTGCTATTATGCTCTTAGTGATTCTATTCTCTAATTTACCAATTAGTATCAACAACATTGGCATCAAAGAGTGGTCATACGCTACTTTTTTTGTTTATTTGGGAGTACCTATAGAGAGTGCTGTAGCTGTTGCCCTCCTTTCTCGTTTTTTTCAGATGGCCATATCTTTTATGGCTGTTCCTATTACCCTCACAATTGATGGCGAAACCCTTTTCAAGAAACCCTCTCCTCTTCATCACAACATCAAATCTTCTGATATAAATGAACCGTAATACAGATATGAAAAAAAAGATATTTAATTTCCTGAAGATTTTGGTAGCCATTGTCTTGGTGGGGTGGCTCATTCAAAAACTGGAATGGCAAATGGTACAGCACGAATTGCGAGATATTTCGTATGGATATATTTTTCTTTTTGTGTTTTTGCAGTTATTGGCCATGACGCTGTCAGCTAAGAAATGGCAGGTGATTGCACGATATCAGAATATTCATTTCACCGTGTGGGAGGGCTTTAAGATTTACCTGACGGGGACTTTTATCAATAACTTCTTGCCCTCGACCATTGGGGGAGATATTTATCGAAGTCTGTGGCTGACCAAGAAGGCTGAGACTAAGGCTCAGGCATTTTCGACGGTGGTATTTGATAGACTCCTCGGCTTACTCGCTACCGCTTTTATGGCGCTTCTCGGAGGGATATTTGTGTGGCAGGCAGTGGGACTTAAACCATTTTTGCAAGTTACGTACTTAGGAATAGTTGGTTTTTTTGTATTGTTTGCTGTTCTCTTTATCTGGGCTCCTAAGGAGTTAGTGGCTAGAATTCCTTGGCAGAAATTTCAGAACCTTATCTCTGAAGGGCTACGCTATCAGGAAGGAGTGCTTTGGAGAAGGGGACTCCTCTGGACGAGTGCTTTTGTGTTTGTCGGCCTCGGGCTATCCAACTATGTGCTTTTTCTTGCTCTGGGGTATACCCTCCCATTCCTACCCTTTCTGGGGCTAGTATTTCTGATGGCGCTCTATGTCAGTCTACCTATTTCTATCAATAACATTGGTATCAAGGAATGGGCGTATGGAGTACTCTTTGTACTTCTCGGAGTGAGCTTTGAGACGGCTATCACGGTAGCGCTTCTCTCGCGTATTTTGCAAACGGGTATTTCTCTTTGTGCTTTGCCTATTTATCTCAAAGAGACTTCAGAGAAAATTATTGATTAGATATTTAAAAGGGTATATAAAACCCCGCTCTGAAAGCGGGGTTTTTGTTTGATCACTCTTTACTCTTGAGGCTTATCTACATGACCTTCGTATTTGAAGGCACGGATGTAGTGTGATGGGCGATCATTGACCCTGACCTCAAAGGCCGGATCGTCTTGTTCGTAGAAGAGGTGAATAGGTACCACTGTTTCTGGATTTCTGTTGTAGCTCGAGCGTATCATGTGACCGGTACGCACTTCACGAGCAGAGGAAATAACTACATAGTCAATACTTTTGTCGGTAATGACTTCTTTGTTGTTACCACGCTTACAGCGACCCACGAAGAACTGACAGACGCCGTCTTTATCGGTCCAAATGAGGGTATGCTTAGCATCCGGGAGGGCATTGAGTTTTTGGGCTATTTCGTAGCTTCCTGGGCCCATATCCTTGAGATCGATGTAGTACTCTTGTGGAAGGAGTTCTGAGGCATAGGAGAGTGGGAAATGTGTACGAGCAAGGGTGCCAATGCCTACAATAGCCAGGGCATATACCATGAAAAACACAAAGGTGTTTTTCTTGTAGCGAAGCTTACTCTCGAGAAGACGAGCGAGATGGAGAAAGCCAATACCAGAAATGATAGCCACGAGAGGAAAGATAATAATCTGATAACGGATAATAGAAGCCACGCCATTGACGGTAGCACCAAGATAATAGACCAAGACAAAAATACTGCTATAAAAAGCAAAGCGGAGACTGGTGTTATCAAGAGCTTTTTTCTTCCAAATAAAGAAAGCAACCAAGAGGGTGCCTAGAAGGGCTAGAGGAGTAAGGCCAAATACCATCGGATAGAAATTGGTGAGGAAAATACCGATGAAGTCGCTCTTGTTGCCAATAGTTTTTGGTGAAGCAATAAGCTCCATAAAGGGATAGACAGACATTTTGGTCCAGACGTTGTAGAGCGTAAAGAGGATGCTGCCAAAGAAAATAAAGCCAATACCAAGAGCAAGGCCGCGTTGGATGCGCGCCACTTTCTGGAGACAGAAAAGGGTGACTCGGGCACGATTGAAGAACTGATCAAGAAGGATAAGGGCAATAAGGAAGACAAAGAGTGGGGCGACTTTGACAAAGGCTTGGCTTAGGAGGGTACTTCGGACGAGCTTATAAGGATTGAGCCAGGTAGCTGGAAGAAGAAGATAGAAGGTGGCTAGTGAAACAAAAATCACAAAAGCAATATGAAGAAGAGTTTGTTTGAGGTAGAGAGGGAATTCGAGAGGATGTTTTTTGGGATGGTAGAGGTACTCCAGAAAAAGGAGTGCCAGAAGATAAATATAGACAATGTTGGCTACGTATTTGGTGAGAAGAGCAAGGCCAAGAAAAAATCCTGAGAGAAAAAGATAGCGATGCCAGGCACGTTTCTGGAATACTAGATAAGAGAGGATAGAGAGGGTGGTCAGAAGCCACAAAAGCGCGTCTGGATTGATGATTTTGGTGACACCAATGAGAATAGGTGAAGTTACAAGGATAGCGTATGAGAGGAGTGCACCACCTCGACCAAAGAGTCGTTCGAGGAGGAAATAGACCAAGGGGAGTAGGAGTGTCACAAAGACAAGAATAGGGAGGCGGAAGGCTCGGAAGAAGGCTTCCATGTCGAGGCTCTTGTTGACAAACACCTCACCACCATGACGAGTATCATCGTAGAGTTTAGGCTTATACTCAAGGAGGCTGATACCCGAAAGCATAGCCACGGTAATACCAGGTTTGTCACTCACCGCCGTCTTTTGCCACTCACGTTCATTTATATTGTTCCAGAATTTGGTGATACGACCATAAAGCCAGAGTGGTTCATCGACTGCAGCGTATTGGCCAAGGCGGATATAGCCAAAAGAAAAAAAGATGCCGGTAAGCAAAAGGACAAGAAAAAGTACGTGAGCTCCTTGGCGTTTAAGCCATGTTCGGAGGGTATCTCCATGTGGACGAGAGGTTGTTTTTTGGAAAGTGGAATAAAAAACAAGTGCGAGAGTAAAGATAAGCGCCAGACCACTTCCAAGCTGAAAGACAAAATGAAAGTTCTTGGAGAGAGAGATACTGATAAGAATGAGAATGGTACTCGGAAGAATAATTAGGCTTAGGGTATAGAGGCGTTCAAGAATAGTGTGTTTAGCAAAAGTCGTGTGTGCCAAAAGGAATACGCTGAAAAGGACAAATAGGATCAAAAAACCAAAATAAGGGAGAGCATTGCTGCTTCCAGTATGGAGACCAAGAAAACGAAGCTCGGGTACTTGCTTGGCTACAAATATAAATGAGTTAAGGAAGAAAAGACTGCCCAAAACCTGAAGGATGCGACGCTCGGATATGTCTAGAATGCCTTGTATGAAGTTTTGTTTCGTACTCATAAAAATGCTATAATAAGCGTTATATAAAGAGTTAACTTGTTTCATCTTATCCTAAAATAAGCCAAAAAGAAAGCATATGCCCGGTAGGACAATTTCAAGAACACTCTTGAACGAGCATTGTTAAAAAAGGGGCGTTAGGAGGGGTATTATTGAAAAGAGTTTTATGGGAAAATTACATTAAATAACTTGAAATTGTAATACCGGGTATGCAGCCTGTTTCAAAAAAGTATTTTTTGGGGGTATTGGTAGCTATCGTGGTAGTGGGTTTTTTTGTGCGTACGTATCATTTTGAGCCATGGCTGCATTTTGAGCTTGATCAAGCTCGCGATGCCAAAGTCATTGATATGGCCTTTGAGGGGAGTTTTTGGGATTTGCCTCTACTTGGGCCTAAGGCTGGAGGGACCTTTCTCCGTCTTGCACCGGGTTTTTACTATTTGCAGTATGTGAGTGGCCTACTTTTTGGGCAGACCATACCTGGTATTTCATGGCTGGTGGCTGTGTTATCTATTGCTGTCTTGCCATTATTGTATCTTTTTCTACGACGGGGTTTTGGGGAAAGTATGAGTCTTGGTTTGACCGCTCTCGCTTCGGTCTGTGTATATTTAGTCCTCTTTGGGCGTTTTGGGTGGAATCCAAACATGTTGCCGTTTTTCTTGGTTCTCGGATTTTATGCCTTGCTTCGAGCAGTAGAAAAGGATAATCCTAAGCGCACAGGCTGGTTTTTGTTGGCTGCTTTTGCTCTCACATTGGCTACCCATTTTCATTTCTTAGCCTTCCTTGCCGTGCCAGTGATTGTCGTTCTTTTTCTCCTTATCAAACGAGTACGCTTTACCTGGGCAGCATGGGGTGGAGTACTACTTATAGTGCTCTTCTTGTATTCCCCGATGCTTATCAATGAAGTGATGACTAAGGGTAGTAATACGAGTGAATTTTTTGGTGCTATTAGTGAAAAGTCTACCAAAGAACAGCGGACACTTATCGAAAAAAGTATTCGTAATATTTCTGAATTTGGACAGGCGAGTGTCGTGATTCTAACTGGGTATGAGGGAGCTACCTTTCCGAGTGTGCAAGTTAATAGTAAAGAATGGGGCACTGTGTGTGATAAGAAATGTGATGAAGGCAAGTGGTATGGAGTAGCTGGAGTACTCTTCTTTTTCTTGGGGCTAGGCTTGATGGTGCGACGATGGTGGCGTGCTCATAATTGGCATGAAGTAGACTTTTATCTACTTTCACTGATTTGGCTTGGTGTGGCACTGACCCTCTATCTACCTCTCTCCTATGCTATTGCACCTCGTTTTTATCTTCTTACGGTACCACTTTTCTTTGTGATGCTAGGGTGTATCTTGGAGTTTGTAGGCACACACAAAGCGGGTAGAATGGGAGTGTATCTTGTCTTAGGGCTCCTTATAGTGAGTAACGCGTATTTCCTTGGAGGGCGTTTTGATGAATTAGCTCGTGCCGGTATAGAGCCGGTAGAGAGTCGACCAGATCGCATTCTCAAAGAGCGTATCCGGGTGACTTTGGAGCAGGAAGAAGCTATTGCTGATTTTCTCACGGCTTCTTATAGAGAGAAACAAGTACCTGTCTATATGGCCAGCGAGCCCCAATATCAGCGAGCCCTAAAGTATCTGTTGGAAAAAGAAGGCGTTGTGACAGATGGGGTGAAGTTAAGCGGTATTTATCGAGATGGTCAGTACTACTTAGTACTGCGCTCCGGTGAAAACATCAAGGATCGTTTGGGAAAATATATTGAGGCTTTTGAAGTAGGTGATATTACTTCTTTTGGGACACTCTCTGTGGTTCAGATGATACCAAGACCAGAGTCTATTCAAGCAGAACGACAGGATTTCTCTGTACTAGAAAAGAAGGCTGATTCCAAGGCGCCACCACGCTATACTTGGAGAGAGGTATTTGGACAGGGAGATACTTCTGTAGAGGAAGATGATACCCAAGATGATGAAGAAAATAATTAATACATCTATGGCTACAAAAAACTGGCTACAAAAAAATCTGACTGCTATAACGCTGGTGCTTATTCTCTTGGTAGGAGGAGGACTCCGTTTGTATGGTTTGGGCAATAATTCTTTTGTGGCAGATGAGTTTCTCGATATCAATAGTAGCTATGGCTATGCCAAGACGGGAGTGTGGCAATCATGGGATTTCAATTACGGAGTACCAGCGACAGAAAATCTGAATCAGGCTCGTGATGAGCGAGCAGCGGTGTATAAATGGCAGGTAGCTCAGGTGCTCAAAGTACTACCTGCGAGTGAGTTTTCTGCACGTCTCGTGAGCGTGCTTTGGGGATTGCTCTCGATAGTGTTTCTCTTCTTTGTGGCGCGTTACTTTACCAAAAGTACTCGCACAGCCTTACTCGCGGCTTTTTTGTTTGCTGTTTCGGTGTCGGCTATTATCTTTGACCGTAGGCTCCGCATGTACGCTATGTTTTTGCCAGTGTACCTGGTATTTACCATAGCATTGTACATGCTTTTGGAAGCTAAGTATCAAGGTAAGATACAAGTACTAGAGAAGATTTGGAAAAGGTACGGGGTAAATGCTCTTTTTGTGCTTCCGGCAGGGCTCCTAGGATTACTTGCCTATTTGACTCATCAGTTGGCGCTCACGGGACCAATTGTCCTTGGAGTATATATATGGGCCATGGCCATACTCAAGTGGCGAGCAGGGGACCATAAGAATAAATACAGTATCTTGGGAGGCCTGGGACTGATAGGTATTATCCTCTTATTTGTGACGGGACTGTGGAATAAGATAAGTTATTTCTTTGTCTTTTTTGATAATCACTATTCATATCTAGGGTACGTATTTGGAGATTTTGCTCATCCGCTTCTCGGTGCAGTTTTAGTGGTCGCTGGAGCCTGGATACTTATTGCTAATAAACAAACACAAAAGCAGGGCGTATGGCTTACTGTGTCACTTTTTGCGCCACTGGCTATGTCTATCTGGCTTTGGCATCGCAATGCTGGACCACAGTATATTTTTTTTGTGCAATCGTTTACGTTTATCCTGGCTGCGGTAACCATTTCTTGGCTCATGGGTTTTGTAGCGAGTAGGATGCCTGAATACAAAAAGGCTTCTTTGGGTATTTTGTTACTCGCTGTTTTATTGCTTCCGAATTACAGCTACTTCCTAGAAGAGAATAATACCTATCACGAGACTACCTCTGGCGGTAATCCTAACTACCGCAAGGTGTTTACGTATTTCAAGAAACAAGTAGAGCCAGGCGAGGCCCTGATCACGAGAAACTTCCGTAATTTTTACTGGGCAGATGCCAAGGTGCCAGTGTATGATTTTGGTGGCGAGCTCTCAGAACGTAACTTTAATTTGGATGACCTCCGTGCTATTCAGGCCAAGCATGAGCATGGTTGGATTATAGTCTCAGAGAATGACCTGGACTATATCAAGGGTGATACCAAAGACTACATAGAGCAAAACCTGGAGCATGTCAGTAACTCCAATATCCGTGGAGCCATCGAGGCTTACCGCTGGTAAAAAACATGCAAGTATATAGAACTTAGAAGCTAAGCTTCTAAGTAGAGAATTTGAACCTCTCCAGGGAGTATTGTAAAAGGTATGAGAAAGATCGCTTTTGCAAATGAGGAAATCTATCATATTTACAATCGTGGCACGGACAAACGGGTCATCTTTGAGGATGAGTATGACTTTCGGCGTTTTCTTCAAAGTCTCAAAGAGTTTAATACATTAGACCCGGTGGGCGGAATTTATGTAAGTTCATTTGGGAAGATTGATACCGAACTTAGAAGCTTAGCTTCTAAGTCAGGCGAGTTAGTAGAGATAATAGCTTATTGCTTAAATCCAAATCACTTCCATTTACTATTAAGGCAAGTTTCTGATAATGGTATTGCTAAGTTTATGCAACGTCTTGGCACAGGTTATACGAAGTACTTTAATCATAAAAATGAACGTTCCGGATCGTTATTCCAAGGAACCTTCAAGGCTGTGCATGTTGATTCGAATCAGTACCTCTTGCATCTTAGTGTTTACGTTAGTATGAACAATAAGGTGCATAAACTTAGAAGCTTAGCTTCTAAGTCAAGTTGGGAAGAATATATAGGGAGGATAAAGAAGGGTGAAGAGGGGATATGTGAGACAGGAATCATTCTTGGGCAATTTAAAAATAAGAGCGAGTATCAGTTATATGCCAAAAATACCCTTAGAGGTATTCAAGAGCAAAAACTTTTAGCTCAGGAGAAGTTCTAGGTAACTTGGAAACCGGGTTTCCAAGTAGGGAATTATTTTTTGGTCAGTATTTTACCAAGGGGACCAAGATCTTTGGGAGTGAGGATCTTCATTTGCCAGAGGAAGAGAAGGTGAAGACCAAAGAGAGCTCCTGAAAGAGGGATAAATGTAATGACGGTATGTGGGAGAATGTAAGCTATCCAACCGATAATAATACTTGAGCCTAGGGAAACAAAAAACGACTTTGGGAGGAGTGAGATCTTGAATTCAAGAACAAGGGCTATAAGGATCGCAATCATGAGGAAAAAAGAGGTAATAGTGACTGCAAGAGAAGCTCCAGGAAGTCCAAAACGGGGTATAAGAGCGATGTTTAGACCAGACATGAGTATAAGACCACCTAGACTGGCATACATAGGAATAAAGATTCTGCCAGCTCCTGAAAAGGCAAAAGAAAAGACGTAAAAAACAGTCAGGAATACCGCTCCAAAGATAAAGATGAGGTATGGTGGGAGGGCTCCGGCGTACTTGGCGCCATAGAAGAATTGGATAACCTCTGCCCCATAGACGTACATCAGAGTGAGCATTGGGGTAAGAATGATAATCATCAGGCGAAGAGATTGGGTAACAAGAGATTTGGTCTCGGCATCAGTCTTGGCAGTCTTGGACTTAGCGATAGCAGGGAGAAGTATAATCGTAAGAGCGTAGAAGAGAAAATACGGAATACGACCAGCAGTAATAGCCGCATTGTAGAGACCAGTCTGATAGTCATCTTGGAGGAGGGCTTTGACAAAGTAGAGATCAGCGGTAAGGACGAGTTCGTAGAAAATAAGAAAAAGAGTAAAAGGCCAGGCGTATTTAAAGAGTTGTTGGCTAGTAAAAGAGAAACGAGCATCTTCGGTCTTAGGGAGACTTGGTGCGACTTTGAAAATATCGTAAAGCGAAGCGATAAGAAAGATAATAAGGGGAGCTGCGATATAGCCAGCTACTGCTCCAGCCACACCCCATACATAGCCAAGGCCAATGATACAGAAGATGCGAGCCAGCGAACGTAGTGTTTTGAGACTGGCTTGGAGCCGGAAGTAGTGAAGGCCGGTGTAGTAGTAGAAATAAAAAGAAGCTGCTGCAAAAGAAGGAATCACAAAAGACGAGAGTCGGAAGAGGGGAGTGAGACTGGGGTCACGGAGTATGGTAGTGGCGATAAATGGCGCTAGGAGATAAAAGATACAAGTTACCGGTAAGATGATCATGATTTGAAGAATGATAGCCTGACGCTTGATAGTTTTGACACGGTCTGGGTGGTTATCAAAAACCTCGCTTAGGTACTTGGACATAGCGGTAGGTACACCATTCCCAATGAGGACAATGAGCATGGTGGTGAGGGTCACGATGATGCCAAAGCGACCGTAGTCTTCGGGTCCCAAAATACGACCCAAAGAAGCGTGGATTACGTAGCCAGCGATATTGAAGATGATTTCAGAAAGAGTGAGCCAGATAAGGGCTCGAGAGAAATGGTTCATATATTGCTGAGGATTTTTAGGTATGTTTATTATACCTTAAGATGATAAATACTTCTCTTGAGCTATCTTTAAAGCCTAAGCATATTTTAATTGCCGAAGAGCTTCAAAATACTCTTTTCAAAAGACTATGTCCGCCAAAGGCGGATAAACTTTTTGACTGAAAGAGCCTCTTGTAAATTGCTTTTTTATTTCCCACTCTCTATATCAGAAATGAGTTGGTTTAGGATAGTTTCCT
>CAZYOT010000005.1:342-2921 GCA_964649305.1 uncultured Bdellovibrionales bacterium | reverse complement strand
CTTTTTTATTTCCCACTCTCTATATCAGAAATGAGTTGGTTTAGGATAGTTTCCTCGCTTTGAGTGGCGTCGATAGTGGTGAAGTAAAAAGTCTCTGTGTATTGGTGATAGAGTGAGAGTTTCTCTTCAAGATACTTTGCGCCCTGCTCGGGGATACGGCTACGGCTCATGATATCGCTGGCTTTAAGGTCAAAGAAAAACACCTGATCAGCCTTTGGGATGATAGCGGTCAGGATGCGGATACCAAAGACGATAAGTTTGGATTTTCTCTCACGGTTGAGATAGGTGATATTGATGAGCGAGTCATA
This sequence comes from uncultured Bdellovibrionales bacterium, assembly GCA_964649305.1. Lineage (GTDB taxonomy): Bacteria > Patescibacteriota > Minisyncoccia > Moranbacterales > UBA1568 > UBA1568. The sequence goes on along the minus strand of CAZYOT010000005.1, from coordinate 2,613 downwards.
GAATGAGCGATCAGAAAGAATCATATCGTAGCCATCTAGACGAAGGTGACGCTTCCAGAAATGGAAACGGATACTGTCTAGGGCCATGAATTTCTCACGGAGTACTAGGGTAAGAAATGACGCTTCAGTGACTGCCTTTTCTTCTCCAGGAGTAAAGGCCTTTTTGGCACGAAGAAGACGAGAGAGACGATTGGCGAGAGAAAACTCAATAGCATGAAAGTACGCTACTTTGTGACCCTTGGCCAAAAGGGCTTCCATGACTTTCTCTACTTGGGTAGATTTGCCAGAGCCATCTACCCCTGCTAACGCTATGAATTTCATAATTAATACATAATCACAGAAATAGGCTGGAGCTTGACTACCGGTTTGACGATTTCATTTTCCACTACGCTCTCAATCACATCTTCTGCACGTTTGTATTGAGAAGCATCTTGCTCAATGACTTTTTCTGAGCGCCCATTATAGAGTTTGACGCCACGGGATTCCATCTTAGCCTGGAGTTCTTCACGAGTCTCAGGAACTATGTCGTCAGTAGCTTTGGCAGCTTTACCAGCACCATGATTACAGGAGAAGAAGCTTGAAGTATTACCATCCTGTCCGACACAGAGATAGGCCTCGGTACTCATAGAAGTAGGAATGAAGGCTGGTTCGCCTGTGTCTTTGAAGACAGGGTGGTCACTCATGCGACTCTTACCATAGGCACGGCTGGTGCCGTTGCGGTGGACCCAGACTTGTTTGTCGTAGTGCTCTTCCTGGCTGACAAGGATATGAGGCATGTCATAGAGGAGGTCGGCTTCTACTTCTCTTCCTAGGACTTTTTCTGCGGTCTTGATAAAGTTATGGGTGATAGTGGCACGGTTGGCATGAGCAAAGTTAGAGCAGGCCTTGCGAGCCTTCATGTAGAGTGAGCCATCCTCGCCAGCCCCATCAAAGGTGATAAGAGGCTCTTTGCGACCATGGTCTGACTTGCGGATTTTCTCTGCGATTGCGTCGATAGATTTTCGGTAGGGTGTACGCCAGAAGAAGCGGCCGATATTCATGAGAATAGCTGTAGAGAGATGTTCGCGCTTCTTGGCAGTAAGCATATACATGGTGTACTGACCCAGGATACCAGAGCCACAGTGCACCATAAGCAGGTATTGACCAGGACGAAGATTAAATTTCTCGGCGACCTCAGGATCAATGATGTCAGTGACCTTCATGAGATCAAGGAAGTGGTTGCCAGCGGCACCGATAATACCAGCACGAAACTGAGCAAAGAAAAGGAAGAGTGATGGAATAAGGTCTTTGATATCACGACGACTTGGGGCGACATCAAAGAAGTTGCCTCGGTCGATACTGTTTTGCGCTTCATTTTTAGTTTTGATACCAAGGTAGTCTATGAGTGGTTGTATACCACCACGGAGAATATCAATAATGACCCGGAAAGGTAGTACGGTACCGACATATTTTTTGGTAGGAACTGTTTTGGTGGCTTCTTGAAAAATACGGTCAATTTCCTCTGGTGTGATATTAGTATCATCAAGATTGAGACGGACAAGACGCATACCACAAGCTGGGTCTGAATCGTTGACTTGAGGGAGGATGAAATTTTCTGAAGTGACAGTGGTACCAGTAGCATTCTTACGGCCTGGCTTGGAGTGGACATCAGCCATAGCTGCGATGTGGTGAAAGATAGCATCATTACCTGCAACGCTTTCTAGCTGGGTAAGGGTGGATTCCTCTGGCATCAGTTTTTCATTGATATGAAAAACTACAGGTACTTTCATTTTGGGAGTCAGAAGTTCGCTCCGATGGTCAGTGATTTTTTTGAAGTATGCTTCGAACATAGAAAAAGTTTAGGTTTTAGAGTTGGCTGTAGATTTCCTCATACTGTAAAGCCGTTTTTTTGAGATCAAAGTGGTCTTTGACATAACGTCTGGCATTCTGACCAAGGCGGTCACATTCGAGAGGATTATCCTTTAGATAAGCCATTGATTCAGTAAATTTTTCTCCTGAACCAGCTTCAATACTAACACAAATATCAGGATTAGAAAACTCAGAAAATTGTGATAAATCACTGAGGATCACAGGGGTGCCACAGGCGTAGGCTTCGATGATAATCAGTGGAACATCAAATTTACCATTGAGGTTGACCACTGGAAAAGCGATGACGTCAGCAGAGTTATACAAGCTTGGCATATCTGGCACCGTATCAGAGTAGCCAATGAATTGACTCACTCCAGCAGCTGCAAAAGAAGCTTGTACCTCTTCTTTTTTGATACGATCAGC
>CAZYOT010000005.1:0-298 GCA_964649305.1 uncultured Bdellovibrionales bacterium | reverse complement strand
TTTAGTAAGGCTACTCACGAGCATATCAGTCGCTCCAAGACGGGTGTATTCACCAGGGTACATGACGAGGAAGTGACTTTCATCAAAACCGAGACCCTTGATGAATTCAATGTTTTTGGGAGCAGACTGGTATTTGTTGAGATCGATACCAGGGTAGATACGGGTGACGTTCTCAAAACCAAGGGCATTGAGAGAAGCTTTGGTCTTATCGGTATAGACGACAAGATGATCAGCAAATAAGAGAGAACGGAGTTCTTCTTTGGTGTAGAGCTCCGGGCGGGGCGTGGCGGCCGGCGGC
>CAZYOT010000004.1:0-26554 GCA_964649305.1 uncultured Bdellovibrionales bacterium | reverse complement strand
TTCCAATGAGGAGGGTACCGTTGGCGGCAGATGATCCGTCTACACCGGTTCCTCCACGAGAAGGATTCAATTGATTTTCTCCCACTAATGATGAGGTGCCATTAAAGTAGGCTACCTGGTTGTTTGCTCCACTAGCGGTAGCAGCTCCAGCTCCAGCGATAGAAGAGCATCCCCATTCATTGGCTGCATCGTTCCATGAAAGCACATCATCCTGGGCACATCCCTGAAGAAGAGTCAGTTCATTTGATCCAGTTCCCTGGAACTCAAGACCTGAGAATGAAGTAGCGCTACCAGTACCATCAGCTGAACCAAGGGGGTTGACTGCTAGTGTTGGTGTTCCTCCTTCTGTTGATGATGATCCAGAGATACCGTTACCAGCAGTGATGGTTGCGACGTAGTTACCTGTGGTATCTGTGGTAAGAGAAACTGCATCACTACTTACCGTAATGACACCAGCGTTGGTGATGGTAGCGTCACCAGAAAGGGTTGCAAAAGTTGGAGCTACTCCGGTAGATCCAAGGAAGAGCTGGCCGTTGGTACCAGCATTGGTGACTTGGACTGCGCTAGTACCATTGCCCAATAGTACTCTATTAGATGTAAGGGTCGTAGCCCCAGTACCTCCGTTTGCCACTGGAAGAGTACCTGATACTTCGGTAGTGAGGTCGATGTCTGTACCAAGAGTAGCTGCAATAGTGATAGTACCTGATCCGTTGGTGACTGTGATACCAGTTCCTTGGGTCAAGGTAGCCAATGAGTAACCAGATCCATTTCCAATAAGAAGAGTACCATTACCCGCAGCAGAACCATCAATACCAGTACCGCCCCGGAATGGACTCAATTGGTTTTCACCAGCCAGTGATGAGGTGCCATTGAAATATGCCACCTGACCAGTAGCACCGCTCGCTGTAGCTGCACCAGCCCCAGCAATAGAAGAGCATCCCCATTCATTAGCAGCATCATTCCATGAGAGCACATCATCTTGAGCACATCCCTGAAGAAGAGTGAGTTCATTTGAGCTGGCGCCCTGGAATTCAAGACCAGAGAAAGATGTCACTGCACCGATTCCATCAGCTGATCCAAGAAGATTCACAGCAATAGTAGGAGTACCACCTTCTGTAGATGATGATCCAGAGATACCGTTACCAGCAGTGATGGTTGCGACGTAGTTACCAGTGGTGTCTGTGGTAAGAGCGACTGCGTTTGAAGATATTGTCACTACACCGGCACTTGTAATGGTGGCATCACCACTCATAGCTGCAAAAGCTGGGGCAGCTCCAGTATTACCGAGGAAAAGCTGTCCATTAGTACCAGCTGTGGTGACCTGGATAGCGCCAGCGTTATTACCATAAAGAACCCCGTTTGAGGTCAGGGTCGTAGCTCCGGTACCACCATTGGCCACTGGGAGAGTGCCAGTGACTTCAGTAGTGAGGTCTACAGAGGTACCAAGTGTAGAAGCAATTGAAATAGTACCACTACCATTGGTTATAGTAATACCTGTACCCTGTGTCAAAGTTGCCAATGATAGACCGCTGCCATTACCTATCAATAATTCGCCATTGGCAGCCACTGAAGAATCCAAGCCTGTGCCACCATACTGAGCTCCAATAGCTGTACCATTCCAGACTGCGTTAGTAAAGGTCTGACCTCCATCGATAGTGGCTAGTGTACCTGTGACATTTGGAAGAGTGAGTGTTCTATTAGAAGAGAGGTCTCCTGCATCAAGGGTTGCAAAGAAAGTATCTCCTGATGACTCAAGGAGTGAAAATTCTGATGAAGCATTGTTGAGGACAATGTCGAAAGCACCGGTCTGATCCCAGTTAGCGGTCAAGTCTCCAAGAGCAATAGTAGGAGTACCCCCTTCTGTTGAACTTGATCCAGAGATACCGTTACCAGCTGTGATAGTAGCCACGTAGTTACCAGTGGTGTCTACACCGAGATCAATCGCATCTACACTCACCGTAATAACTCCTGCGTTAGTGATAGTAGCGTCACCACTCATTGTAGCGAAAGCTGGAGCACCGGCGGTCACTCCAAGGAAGAGTTGGCCATTGCTACCAGCATTAGTTACCTGGACAGCGCCAGTACCATTGCCCAAAAGTACTCTATTAGATGTAAGAGTGGTTGTACCAGTTCCGCCACTGGTTACTGGAAGTGTACCAGTTACTTCTGAAGCAAGATCAATATCAGAACCAAGTGTAGCTGTGATAGTAAGCGTACCCGATCCTTCAGTCACGGTAATACCAGCACCATCGGTCACCGTGGCCAATGAGTATCCGCTACCATTTCCAATAAGGAGAGTTCCATTGGCAGCAGAACTTCCATCTATACCCGTACCCCCACGTGATGGATTAAGCTGATTCTCACCCTGAAGTGATGAAGTACCTGAAAAATATGCTACCTGACCAGCAGAACCACTTGCCGTTGCGCCACCCACTCCAGATACTGAGGCACATGACCACTCATTGGTCGTATTATTCCATGAGAGCACATCATCCTGTGCACAACCCTGAAGAAGGGTGAGCTCATTTGAACTGCCTCCTTGGAATTCTAATCCAGAATTTGATGAAGTAATACCTGTTCCATCCTGTGTATCCAATAGATCAATAGCAAGTGTAGGAGTGCCACCTTCCCCAGTAGATGAGCCAGAGATACCATTGCCATTAGTAATGGTAGCCACATAGTTTCCGGTGGTGTCTACCCCAAGCTCAACCGCATCACTACTAATAGTAAGTACACCTGCATTTGAAACACTGGCATCACCTGAAAGAGTTGCGAAGGTTGGCGCTCCACCTGTACTACTCAAAAGTAACTGTCCATTAGTCCCAGCAGCCGTCACTTGTAAAGCGCTCGTTCCATTGCCATACACCACACCATTTGCCGTCAGTGAACCAGTACCAGTACCACCATTAGCCACTGGGAGAGTGCCTGTTACTTCAGTAGTAAGATCAATATCAGTCCCAAGAGAAGCGGCAACAGTGATAGTACCTGCACCATTAGTGATAGTGATACCAGATCCTTGAGTAAGAGTAGCTAATGAATAGCCTGTACCATTGCCTATTAATAGAGTACCGTTTGAAGCTGCACTACCATCTACTCCCGTGCCGCCGTACTGTGCTCCAATTGCAGTACCATTCCATACGGCACTTGTAAAAGTCTGACCACCATCAAGAGTAGCCAATATACCTGAAGCATTTGGAAGACTCAGTGTACGATTTGCAGTAAGATCCCCGGCATCTAAAGTGGCATAGAAAGTAGCTCCGCTGGACTCAAGGAGTGAGAGCTCTGATGACGCATTATTGAGGACAATATCGAAAGCACCATTTTGACTCCAGTTAGAAGTCAAATCTCCAAGAGCGATCGTTGGAGCACCTCCTTCTGTAGATGATGACCCAGAAATACCGTTACCTGCCGTGATAGTAGAGACATAGTTTCCGGTAGTATCTGTACCAAGAGCAATCAAATCTGTAAGAGAGCTTGCTCCAGTTCCGCCATTAGCAACCGGCAGCACTCCAGTAACTTCTGAAGTGAGGTCCACGATCGTGCCAAGAGTAGAAGCGATAGTAATTGTTCCACTTCCGTTAGTCACAGTGATACCAGCTCCCTGCGTCAGAGTACTCAAACTGTATCCACTCCCATTACCTATTAACAGAGTACCATTTGAAGCTGCTGAACCATCTACGCCTGTACCACCACGTGACGGATTAAGCTGAGCTTCACTTGCTACTACACTACTACTGGTGAAATAAGCTACTTGACCAGTAGCTCCTGATCCTGTTACTCCACCGGCACCAGACACGCTTGAACAATTCCATGTGCCAGTAGTCTCATTCCATGAAAGCACGTCATTATTGGCACAACCCTGAAGAAGGGTTAGTTGGTTATTAGAAGTGCCCTGAAACTCCAATCCAGAATTAGAGGTAGTAGCACCAGTACTGTCAGATGTAGTAAGAAGATTAATAGCCAGTGTAGGTGTACCGCCCTCTACAGATACACCTCCTGTAATACCGTTACCATTAGTGATGCTAGCAATATAGTTACCTGTAGTATGTGTACCTAGGGTGATAAGGTCATTCAAAGTGCTCACGCCAGTCCCTCCATTAGCTACCGGAAGAACCCCAGTGACTTCACTAGAAAGATCAATCGAAGCGCCAAGAGTAGAGGCTACAGTGATAGAACCTACGCCATTGGTAATAGTGATACCTGAGCCCTGTGTCAAAGTACTCAAACTATACCCACTCCCATTGCCTACTAATAGAGTACCGTTTGGAGCAGCGCTACCATCTACTCCTGTGCCACCACGTGATGGATTGAGTTGGTTCTCGCCTTGGAGTGATGAAGTACCTGAAAAATATGCCACCTGACCAGTAGAGCCACTTGCTGTAGCACCACCCACTCCAGAGACTGAAGCACAACCCCACTCATTAGTAGTGTTGTTCCATGAAAGCACGTCATCCTGAGCACAGCCCTGTAGAAGGGTGAGCTCGTTGTTACCCGCACCTTGAAACTCAAAACCAGAAAATGATGCAACTGCTCCAGCTCCATCAGCACTATCTAAAAGATCAATACCGATAGTAGCAGCACTTGCTTCTCCTGCTGCGGAACCACTTATACCATTGCCACTATTAATAGTGGCGACGTAGTTACCAGTGGTGTCTGTTCCTAAAGCTACTGCGTCTGCAGACACTGAAAGCACTCCTGCATTGGTCACTGTAGCATCGCCAGAAAGTGTCGCAAAAACTGGAGCGCTACCAGTCACTCCTAGGAAAAGCTGACCATTCGTTGCGGCAGCTGTCACCTGAATAGCACCTGTGCCATTACCCAGAAGCACCCTATCAGCTGTTAAGCTCGCTGCACCTGTGCCACCATTAGCTACCGGCAAAGTACCCGTTACCTCAGTAGTAAGATCCACTGTGGTACCGAGAGTCGATGCTATTGTGATGGAACCAGATCCTTCGGTGACAGTGATTCCTGCACCATCTGTCAGAGTAGCTAATGTATATCCGCTGCCATTACCAATCAGGAGTGTTCCGTTAGCGGCCGCACTTCCATCGACGCCAGTACCTCCACGTGAGACATTCAGTTGATTTTCACCAGAAAGAGAAGCCACTCCACTCCAATAAGCCACTTGACCACTTGTACCACTGCCTGCCAAACCAGATGAAAAGCTACCACACTCCCAGAGATTGGTCGTGTCATTCCAGGCGAGTCCCTGCCCATTGGTACAACCTTGCAAAAGTGCCAACTCATTACCTCCTACTCCCCCAAATTCTAGGCCAGAGTTTGAACTTGTCACTCCAGTACCATCAGCAGAATCTAGAAGATTAATAGAAAGTGTTGGGGTCACGCCTTCACCGACAAGCCCACCACTAATACCATTACCATCTGCAATGGAAGCAATGTAGTTACCATCCGTATCTGTACCCAAAACTGGGGTACCAGCTAGACCGGTAGCAATATCATTGAATGAAGATCCATCATTGGAAAGCTGCCAAGCCTGCGTGGTACCGTTGTAGCGAAGAGTCGGGGCCGTAGCAGCACTTGATACCGTCAAATCAAAATTGTTACCAGTGATAGCAGTTCTAGATCCGATATTGAAAATTGTTTCACTCGTACCAGTATCAGTATTCTGTGCGTGAATGTCTTTGAGAATTTTATCGTTATCTTTGAGGTACCCCTTGATAGCGCTTGCTGGGATAGCTGGGATAACACTGGAAGCAAACTTACCTCCCTTATCAAGTACAGGAATATCACCTTCCTTGGTACCAATTGTTTTTCCTTGAATAAACTGAGCATTGAATGCACGTGGTACTGAACCCAATTTCTTACGCGGTACCATTTCTGAATCTTGACCGATACGAATACCGATATAATAATCTCCTGATTCGAAATTGATACTTCCAGGAATTGGATTGACTATACCAAGTGACGCACGGAAAATTCCATTCTTGACTTCGAGTGTCTGCACTTCCTCCCAAAGCTTATTATCACTGTTTGATGGATAAGCATCCACCACCGTACGGTTCTTAGGGTACAAAGCAAAACGAATATCGTATGTCCCATTGGTTACTACTTTGTTTTCGCTATTGAAAAGTGAGGCAGATATAGAAATTTGTCGGATAGAGTCTGCATTTGACTGCGCAAAACTGAGTCGTCCGTAGGACCACCCTGTAATAATCGTCACAACCCCCATAAGGAGTAAGAGTGACGTGTATGCTGTTTTTCGGTTTTTATTTTTTACATAAAACGGCATGGAAATGGAAACAATATTCCTCTAGAATTATAGCATATTTTTTGGCTTGCAAGTAGTGTTTTTGTGTATAACTTGCAAAGAAAATCTTGCCGTTTTTTGTGCAAGATTTTCTTTGCAATTTATACGTTATTTTGCTACTGCCCATCCGAATGTATCGCCTATAGCTCCAGCAATCAAATCAAACAATGAGACTGTTTTGGAACCAGTAGATACAGCGTAGGAATCACTGGTAATTTTATTCCCGAAACGGTCTTCAGAATTGATCACATAGATATAGGTTGAAGCCTGCTCAAGACCAGGAATAATCAAACTGTGACTGAAGCCGTAGTCACTTTCACCAATCTCTTGTTTTTCCTGACCAGCTTTTGAATACTGAATCACGGACTTAGCCATTTTGTTGGTAGACCAGGTCAATACTAATTTCACGCCCTGGTTATTTTTTTCAGTAAATGCTTCTCCACGCACACCAGTGACTGCTAGCGGTTCCGGAGAATCCTCAAGAAGGATAAGTTCAGCCTCACCTCCTACAGCAATATCCCCTACCTTATAACTTTCGCTTGAATACTGCGCAGTACCAAAAAGCGCTTCTTTGTCTTTGAGCTCTTGTGACTGTGGCGCAGCTGGTTTCAAATCTTGCTTCGGCGCTTCTGGTGCTACAGGGATGGTCTGCTCCACTACATCTGGCTTGGTAAAAAATCTTTTATACCCATACCACCCCATACCTCCAAGCAACACTAAAACGAGAAGAATGATGATCCACTTCTTCTTGCTTGATGTTTGTTTTTCTTCACCAGCTCCTCCTGCCTGAATATCAGGAACAGCTATTGGATCAGCCATAGATACGTTTCACCCTAACGTTTTTTATATACCAACAGTATATCACAAAAAAAGCCTACTGCTAAGCTAAAAGGCAACATATTCTTGTGAGGAAGTCCTAATGCCACGTATAATAGAAAGGTCTTCATCTCTATTTCTCAACCAAACATTATGCAACATCACTATATTGTTATCATGGCAGGCGGATCAGGGACTCGTCTCTGGCCACTTTCTCGCAAAAGTACCCCAAAACAATTTCAAGCTTTTCTCTCAGAAAATACGCTCTTTCAAGAAACGTACACCCGTGCACTAGCAGTCGTACCAGCATCACATATTTTCATTTCTACTACCACTGACTATGCTGATACGATACTTGCACAAATTCCTAATCTCACAACCGAGCATCTCATTCTTGAACCACTAGCCAAAAACACCGCGCCAGCAATTGCACTTGTAGCAACTACTCTGGCCCAAAAAGACCCTCAGGCTATAGTAGCTACTATCGCTTCTGATCATGCCATTGAAAATGCGGATGAGTTTGTTGCTACACTCCAAACGGCGTTTCAGGCCATCGATACTTACCCTACCAAACTGGCCACCGTCGGTATCAATCCTACTAAGCCAGACACTGGGCTAGGATATATAAAAATAGGTAATGAATGCCCACTAGAAAGCCAAAAAAGGGTCTTTTTTATCGATGAATTTAAAGAAAAACCAGACTACGAAACCGCCCTTCATTACACGGAAGACTGGGGCTATCTCTGGAATGCTGGCTATTTTATTTTTGCTACCTCTACTCTGCTTTCTTGGGTAACAACCTATGCTCCAGCGCTCGCTCAAACCATGCAGCATATCAGTCTACTCAAGCCAGAAGACACAGAATACTTTACGCAGTTACAAACCCTGTACAACCAATCTCCAAGTGATCCAATAGAGCCCCTCATTATCGAAAAACTTTCTCCCGAAGAACGCCTGGTCATCCCGAGTAGTCTTAAATGGAGTGATGTAGGTAATTGGAGTACTCTTCTCCAATTTCTGACAGAAAAAAAGGGTGCTTCTATCATTACTGAGGGTTCTCATCTTGATCTTGGGAGTGAAAACGTACTTATCAAAAATACAACCAAAGATAAAAAAATTGTCACTTTGGGTCTTAAAAATATAGTGATTATCGACACACCGGATGCTATACTCATTGCTGACAGCGAAAAAGCCAGCACTGACATGAAAGAATTGATTGAAAAAATCAAAGAAAACGATACTACGCTTCTCTAGAAGTTGCGAGCTTACCAAGTAAAGCCTCTAATTCTTCTTCTGAGTAGTACTCAAGTACTACTCGCCCGCCCTTACCGCTCGGTGAAATCTTTACCTTCGTCCCAAGAATCTCAGTCAATTCATTGGCTTTTGCCGTAAGAAGAACATGCTCAGGTTTTTGAATACGAGTATGCGCTTTAACCGAAACACTTCGTACACGATTTTCCGTTTCGCGCACTGTAAGCTCTTCACTCAAGATTAGTTCAAAAATAGCTCGTTGCTTTTCTTTGTTTTCGATACCGAGAAGTGCCTTAGCGTGACCTTCACTAATCTTGCCCTGACTGACTGCACGTTGAATATCTATTGGTAATTGAAGAAGACGTACACTGTTGGCCACAGCACTTCGACTCTTGCCCATCTTCTTGGCTACCTCTTCTTGATGCAAACCAAACTCATGAAGCAATCGCTGATAGGCCTTAGCTTCTTCGATAGGATTGAGGTTATGACGCTGAATGTTTTCAATGATAGCGAGCTCGAGCTTGGTCTGTTCTGAAGCTTCACGCACAATTACGGGGACTTTTGTGAGTCCGGCTTTTTTGGAAGCCTGGAAACGTCTTTCACCGGCAATAAGCTCGTAGCTGTCGCCAACTTGTGTGACTACTAATGGCTGTAATACGCCATGTTCCTTGATAGATTCTGCCAATTCAGCAAGTTTTGTCTCGTCAAAATAAGCACGTGGCTGATGTGGATTGGGCACAATATCAGTCACAGAAACTTCAAGCATTCCGCTTTGATTAGTTGCTACTGACGATACTGATTCTCTCGTATTTTCTCTGACACTTGGCTGCTCATACATAAAACCAGTATTCGCTTTGTGCGCAACCTCTCCCTGTGTCTCTTCAATTTTCTTTGGTGGAATGAGAGAAGCTAATCCTCGTCCAAGTCCGTGCTGTTGTGCCATATTCAACCCGTTAGAGTATAAAAATATTTTTACTAACCTTTATTCTATTTTACTTTGCGATATTTGTCCCATTTTGATACTTACTTTTTGTCTTCAGTATACTCTAACGAGCTAAACTATCCTTACTTTTTTCTTTTCTTCATCGTCACGAGTAATAATTTCTTTCGCTACTGATTTGTAAGCGCGCGCACCTTTAGAGAAGGCATCGAAATCTAAAATGGATTTACCAAAACTAGGTGCTTCAGCCAAACGAATAGAGCGTGGGATGATACTCTCAAACACTGGCCCTGGAAAGTGCGCTCGTACTTCACTTACTACCTGACGAGCCAAACGATTACGCCGATCATAGAGAGTGAGTAAAGCTCCACAAATACGCAGATTCGGCTGCAGACGCTCCCTCACCAGTTCTATCGTACCCAAAAGCTGACTGAGTCCCTCAAGAGCATAATACTCGGTCTGTACCGGAATCACTACTTCATCAGAAGCCACCAATCCATTGATAGTTAAAAGTCCCAATGATGGTGGACTATCAATCAAAATAAAATCATAATACGGTTTGATTTGACGAAGCACGCTCTGAAGTCGATACTCACGCCCTTCTAAGTGAATCATTTCAATTTCTGCTCCAGCCAGGTCTTGTGCTGCCGGAATCACATGAAAATTCTCTGTATCCGTCTCAAGAATAATCTCCTGAGGAGGCAGCCCCCCCACCATTGCATGGTAGAGATTCTTACTCATCGCTCGAGGATCAATCCCAAGGCCAGATGAAGCGTTACCCTGAGGATCGAGATCTACCAAAAGTACTCGCTTGCCAAATTCAGCCAAATAGCGAGCCACATTGATAGTCGAAGTAGTCTTACCTACTCCTCCTTTTTGGTTAATAAAGCCAATTGTTTTTGCCATCATAAGCGTTTGGATATTCCCTATTTCCTTAGTATACGCGATTGACAAATGATAATCAATTTCCTATGCTTGTTCTGTGCCAGCCTCTTGCCGAGGTGGTGGAATCCTGCCTGCCGGCAGGCAGGGGTAGACATTTTTGGGCGAGTGGTGGAATGGTAGACACGTTAGACTCAAAATCTAATATTGGTAACAATGTGTGGGTTCAAGTCCCACCTCGCCCACAACAAAACTAGAGAGCTCCCTACCTACCGGCAAACAGGAAGTCCCCGCCCGAAACGCTTCGCGTATGCGATGCGGGCGGGCCTCCCTCGGCACAAAGAAAAACTGCCTAAAAAGGCAGTTTTTGTATTTCTATGTATTTTGCTGTGCTAACCAAACATCCAGACTGGCTTTTTTGTTTGCAACATCCTGATCTATGGCTTGTTCTAATGTTGATCTTACCATCACATAACTCTCAATACATATATGAGGACCCTGCGAGACAACCGTCTTAATGAACTTTGTCTTTACTCTATTACCCTTAAAATCTTCTGGTGGTTCTTCTAAACTACAAGTGATTACTACCGGTACCTCATGTTCTACAATAGGTACTAGCTTTATTGCCCTATCTTCTTGATGTAACGGTCCCGATCCTGAAGGCATTTCAGTAAAAGCCAAGGCTCCAGAAGTGGTGTCTATGAAAACCGCCGGCACCCCACCCTGCATGACTCCTTCATGACCTTGATGCCACTCTTTATGATAAGGTACCGTGAGCGTCATCGTTTTCTTTTCAGGATCATAATACATATTCTCAGGTAACAAACCAACATTACTATTGGTCTGTTCAGATGACTTGATATACCGCATGAGTGCTTCATGATTGTTTTCTCTCGCCCAGTCTTCTACACGAATAGCTCGTCTTTCCTGTTGTTCAAGCCCCTTATCTCGAGAAGGCAGCTGCTGTGACGGCTGACCAAAAGTTCTTTCGTTCATAGTGCTCCATATTTATGAATCTAAATTACCACTCACTTGGATTCTTTTTTCTCAAGGCTGCTTCAGTCACACGAGCCAGAAGTACTGCTACCGTCACTGGTCCTACTCCGCCAGGCACTGTTGTAACCCAAACATCCTCACGATACACGCCATCATCACGGCTAATATCCCCTATCACTTCACCCTTAGCATCATAACTTATACCACCATCTATCATTACTGCCCCACTCTTGGCATCAAAGGCACTGAGCGAATGAGCATCGCCCGTAGCACTCAAAATCACATCTGTCGCTTGAATAATCTCAAGCGGTAAGTCTTTCCCTTCTTTGAGGACGTACTTTGCTTTGAGTCCAGTGTTTGCGAGTGCTTTTTCTAGAACTTCTCCCATCAAATCAGAATTAACGATCGCTACACCTCTGGTGCGTACTGTTTCTGGCGCTGATTCTACCAACTCAAGCATAGCTCGCGGAAACACCGGGAGACGTGCCTGATCGCCAGCAAGGAACTTTTCAATAGTCTCTGGATGAAAACCATCTGTGTCTTTATTTGGCTCTATAGAAGCAATAATTCTATCCGTATCCAGTCCTTCTGGAAGCGGCAACTGTACGATAATGCCGTGGATATTAGCTCGTTGATTGAGTTCTTCTATGGTCCCAATCAGGACTTCTTCACTGACATCAGCTCCAAAGACTTTCTTCTCAAAAAATATACCCAGCTCTTCTGCGCGACGTTCCTTGATACCCACATAAAGGTGTGACGGAGCATCATCCCCTACCAAAATCACACCTAAGCCTGGTGTAAGTTCGTGTTCCCCAATAATACTCTTGGTAGCTTGGAAAATTTTTTCGGCTACTTTTTTTCCAGAAAGAAGCATGTTTACCCCGTTAGAGACTTAAGAAAACGTTTTAATCTATTTTTCATATAGCGTTTACCCATTCCTGATTTAAGATATTTTTCACGTGTATAGGCATCTTGTTGATTGATACAGGCTTCATAGTATATGAGTATGAATGGAGCTCTATCGCGTGTTGAAAAAATTCTTTTTTTATTATGTTGATTAAAACGTTTTTGCAAATCATTTGTACAGCCAGTATACCATTCTCCGTCTATTGTACTTTGTAGGAGATAAACGTAGTGCATACGAGTCTCTAACGGGGTGAACTAAAATACAAAAAGTAAGAAAATAATTCCTGCTACAATTCGATACACTCCAAAAGGAATAAAGGTATGTGTCTGCACAAAACGAATAAGGAATTTGATAGTCATCATCGCTACTATGAAAGCAGTGACAAATCCAACGCTTAGAATTCCAAAATCACCCGAGCTCAGTAAACCAAAACTCTCATAGAGATCTTTGCTCGAAGCAGCAAGCATCGTTGGGACAGCTAGAAGAAAAGAAAATTCTACTATCACTGTGCGCTCCATCCCAAGAAGTAATCCTCCCATGATAGTGGCTCCGGCTCGACTGACTCCCGGTATCACCGCTAGGGCTTGAAAAAGACCTACGAGAAATGCTGTACGATAACTTATCTGTCCAAGCTCCGTGATAGTCTTGGTTTGTTTCTTCTGAAAATACTCCACTCCGATAATAGCGATACCTCCTATGATAAGACTGACTACTACTGTCATAGATGATGCAAAAAGGCTTTTAATAAAGGGATAAAACACTCCTCCTACTACCAGAGCGGGGATAAGTCCAACTATCAAACGCTTGTTCATTTCCCAATCTCGAAGGAGCTTCTGAAAGTACAAGACTACCACAGCGAGGATAGCTCCGAGCTGAATCACTACCTCAAAAGTCGAAAGAAATTCTGTCGTCGGTAAATCAAGAATATGTGCCGTGAGAATAAGGTGCCCAGTAGAAGAAATCGGCAAAAACTCC
Source organism: uncultured Bdellovibrionales bacterium (assembly GCA_964649305.1). Classification (GTDB taxonomy): domain Bacteria; phylum Patescibacteriota; class Minisyncoccia; order Moranbacterales; family UBA1568; genus UBA1568. The sequence goes on along the minus strand of CAZYOT010000004.1, from coordinate 13,519 downwards.
GTCAGCCCCTCCACGATACCTAAGATGATAGCCTCAAAGAAATTCATATTTACCCCGTTAGAGACTTAAGAAAACGTTTTAATCTATTTTTCATATAGCGTTTACCCATTCCTGATTTAAGATATTTTTCACGTGTATAGGCATCTTGTTGATTGATACAGGCTTCATAGTATATGAGTATGAATGGAGCTCTATCGCGTGTTGAAAAAATTCTTTTTTTATTATGTTGATTAAAACGTTTTTGCAAATCATTTGTACAGCCAGTATACCATTCTCCGTCTATTGTACTTTGTAGGAGATAAACGTAGTGCATACGAGTCTCTAACGGGGTGAACTAGAATAATGCATTATGATTTTTGGCAGCGATGGTTTCTTCCAGTGAGAGATGCTCGGTCTTGGCAGAATTAAGTAACGCCTTATTGCCGTGGAGCTCATGAATAACATCCCAACTATGAAGCTCTGGGTAGCGCGCAAGGATAGCTTCGGTCACTTCTACTGTCGCTCGTACATCCGCGGCCCCCGTATGGGCATCGATGTGATCCTTGTTGCAGTAGAGTTTATACGCGGCTGAAAGATTACGTGGCTTAAACATATCGCGCGGTTCCTTGGAGTGATAGAGAATTTTGGCATCCAAAATCTTCTTCTGACTGTAATCAAAACTCTTACCCACAGAAGCAAACTGCCCTTTCAAAAAAGGAAGATCAAAACCAGTGATATTAAACCCACCTACATCAGCGCCCTCAAAGGTATTCCACAGATCAAAAGCGAGCGTGGCAAAACTTGGACAGTCAGCCACGTCAGCATCGTAGATGCCATTAATCCGACTGGCATCTTCTGGAATCGGTATACCTGGATTGATACGCTCTACTCGGGCTTCTATTTCACCATTGGGATAGATTTTTTCGTAAGCAATTTCCACGATTTTGTCCTCAGAAGTAGAAAGTCCAGTGGTTTCAAGGTCAAAAATAATCAACGGCCGCTCTAAGGGCAGATAGTCAGTGATAGTGGTTTTCATGAGTATTGTATTAGGCAAGAATGTGCTTATTTTAGCACCAAAACAAAGTTCGGAAAAGAAAAAGCCCCCTTGTTTATACTGGCGGGGCTTTGGGCCAGATAGCCTTTCTCTTAATCACAAGCCGCAAGCAAAGCTTCAACCTGAGCTCGCTCCCGATCAGTTACTTCGGACGAAGGCTTTGACGATGGTCGACTAATACGAGCTATCATATCGACAACATCACTTCTGGTGTAATCGTATGTAGCCCAACGAGCATCAATGAGATCAACTATACCCGGTGAATAACAACAAGCCATAAGTTCTCTCCTCATTTTTGAGCAATAATACCCTACCACATGGTAAACTTTTACTCAACTGTGACACTTTTAGCTAAATTGCGTGGCTTATCTACGTCGTAGCCTAGCTCTACACTTGTGTAGTATGCCAGGAGTTGGAGTGGAATAATAGCCAGTAGTGGAGTAAGCATTTCGAGGGTACGAGGAATATACACCACCGCATCTGCCTTCTTGGCTACTTCTGTATTACCCTTGGTAGTAATAGCGAGCACTGCTCCACCACGTGCTTTGATTTCCTCCAGTCCAGAGAGATTTTTTTCATACACACTATCTTCTGGTACTACTACCACTGAGAGTGAATCACTATCAACAAGAGCAATTGGTCCATGCTTCATCTCACCGGTGGCATAGCCTTCTGCTGACACATAGGCAATTTCTTTGATCTTCAGTGCTCCCTCAAAAGCAATGGGGAAATTATACTTCCGACCTAAGAAAAGAAAATTCTTTTTACCGGCAAATTTCTTGGCCCATTTCTTCATAGTTTTCCCGTCTGCCAAGACCTGCTCCATCAATTTTGGGAGTTCCTGGAGTGCTCGTGCAATCTTCTTGCCATCAGAGAGCGAGAGACCTCTTTTGCGGCCCAAAAATAGGGTCAGGAGGGCCAATACACCCAATTGTGATGTGAATGCCTTAGTCGAGGCGACGCTCACCTCCTGGCCCGCATGATTGTAAATTCCAGCATGCGTTTCTCTGGCAATAGTCGAGCCTACGGTATTCACAATTCCCAGGACCAAAGCCCCTTGCCTTTTGGCTTCTCGGATAGCTGCCAGGGTATCTGCGGTCTCCCCCGACTGTGACAAAGCTATGACTGCCGTGTACTTATCCAAGATGAGCTTACGGTAGCGAAACTCCGAAGCAAACTCCACTTCACATGGTATACCAGCAAGTTCCTCGAGCATGTATTCCCCTACCAAACTTGCATGATACGACGTCCCACAAGAAACAAAGATTATTCTCTTGATACCTGCCAAGCGTTTTTCTACTTCTCGAAGCCCGCCGAGTCTGGCTGTACCCTCTGTTACTTGTAGCCTGCCCCGCATGGCATCTTCGAGCGCTCGTGGCTGCTCATAGATTTCTTTGAGCATGAAGTGCGGGTAGCCTTCACGCTTGGCTTCTGTCTCAGACCATTCTACATCCACCACTTCCTTCCTACTTACCTTGCCTCCACTATGCACGGTATAGCCATCCTCTGTGAGTACTGCATACTCTCCGTCATCGAGATACACCACGCGCCTCGTATGAGCCAGAAGCGGCGCCACATCTGAGGCTACAAACCATTCATCCTTTCCCACCCCTATAACCAGCGGACTGCCCATGCGTGCTACCACAATCTTCCCTGGCTCGCCATGATAGACAGCAGCAATACCATATGTCCCTTTAAGTTTCGTAAGTGTAACTTTGAATGCCTCTTCAAAACTCTTACCCTTGTCCATGTCTTTTCTCACGAGGTGAGCAATGACCTCACTGTCTGTTTCAGAACGAAAGACTACTCCTTGTTTTTTGAGTCCATCCTTAAGTTCCTGGTAGTTCTCGATAATACCGTTATGGACCAGGGCAATTTCTTTTTTGGTATCAGTGTGAGGATGAGCGTTTCTTTCACTTGGCTTGCCGTGCGTTGCCCAACGCGTATGAGCAATACCGACACTTCCCTCGGTAGCCTTTTCAGTCAGCTTTTCCCCAAGATTAGCCACTTTACCAAGCGCCTTCACTACCTGTACTTTACCTGTACCTAAGACTGCTACACCGGCACTGTCGTACCCTCGATACTCAAGTCTCTTAAGCCCCTCTAGAAGCAGGTCACTCGCTTCACGCTTACCGATGTATCCAATAATGCCACACATAGTTTTTTCGTTAAGGAATAAATTTGAGGAGCTCCTCTAAGCTCTCTATTTCATGCTCTGCTGGACACTTACCTTTTTCGCACACTAGAGCCCCCATTTCTCTCCGACACATATGAAAGGTTTGTATATCATTTCTCTCGCTCAGTCTTTCCATAAACTCTCCCTTGTCGTCTACAAAAACTATTTCTTCACCCTCTCGGTCACCGAGCACAATTTCCGTCTTATCACTCCCGGTGATTTTTATTTCATCAAAATGATGAGCAATACCCGAAGCAATGATTTTTTGTTTTTGAAATTCTTCGTCACCAAACGTCAACAGTATCAAGGTCATTCCTCTTCTCCGGAGCTCCATAAGCACCGAGACTACTTCAGGAAAGATAAACCCACGCTTCTTACGTAAAATATTCTCTATTTCTGCCAAAACTCTTTCTTTGGTCACCTCGCGCCAACCCAAAATTTCCATTTGACGCCTTGGACTAAAAAATTCACCTAACAAAGTGGTTCCATTTGCAAAAAACTTATAACTGGCTTCTATTTCTCTTTCTGTATTCCCCTCCGCTAAAAGAAGTTCACGATAATACTCATGATAAAAAATACGTGTGGCCAAGAGGGTATTATCCAAATCCAGGTACACACGCATACGACGTTAGATTAAAAAGTATTTTTGGATAAAAGCTTCTGCATCCGGAATATCCTCTGGACAACCCACTGGTTGCCAGGCCCGTGCCTTTATCACTGACACCGGATACTGCTCTGCTACCTTTACCAAAGTCTGCGGAAGACCAAACTCTGTGTCAGTAATCGGTACCAACGGAAAATCAAAAAACCGGCTCGTGATGATATACGTGCCCGTATTGACCACTCCCACTTCTTTATCATGAGGACGCTCAGTGATAGACTTCAGCTTTCCGTTGGCATCCACTTCGAGAAGTCCAAACTTAGCAGCATCATCCACATCCATCCCAATCACTGCTCCACCTTCGCTTTCATTTGCTGCAAGTTCTTGTAAATCATCTACATGATACAAATCATCCCCATTGGTAACCATTACTCGGCCCTTGAGATATGGCTTGAGGATACGCATAGCTCCCCCGGTACCATCGAGCACTTCTTGAGTCACATAGGTGATTTTTCTCCCCTGCCATTCATCTCCAAAGTACTCCTTGATTTGTTCCTGCAAATACCCCACCACCAAAATTACTTCATCAATACCCTCAGGCAAAGTCTCCAAGCGCCATTCCAAAAGCGGCTTCCCAAGAAGCTTCACCATCGGCTTCGGACAATCATGACAAAGCTCCCTCATGCGTGTCCCTTTTCCAGCTGCGAGTATTACTGCTTGCATATGTATCAATCTAAACAATCACAATACTGACCAATTTATTGGGCACTACTATCACCTTTTTTATTTCCTTGCCGGACGTATATTCCCCAACTTTTTCTCGTCCAAGTGCTATTTTTTCCACTTCGTCTACTGGAGAATCTGGAGCCACTTGGAATTGATCACGAATCTTACCGTTAATCTGCACCATGTATCTTACTTCTGACACCGCTACCTTACTTGCATCGTATATTGGCCAAGCTGTTTCAAAAAGAGATGTCTTTTCACCACTCTCGGCCCATAGCTCTTCGGCAATGTGTGGAGCGTATGGTGCCAAGAGCAACAAAAACAACTGCCACTGCTCTTTGGTCAAGCCACTTTTCTCTAAAACGTTGACTGCACTCATAAGAGCAGCTACACCCGTGTTCATCTTAAGTGTACCGATACTTTCTTCAACCTTTGTCAAAGCCTGATACACAGCTCGGTCAGCCTCTATTATTTTTTCTTCCAAAAGGTCTTGTGTTACTTTGAAGCTCAGCTTCCATACACGATCCAAGAAACGCCTGACACCCACAATACTTTCCGGATTCCATGGATAAGCTCCTACCTCATTATACGGTCCAATAAAAGCTAAATACATACGAATGGTATCTGCCCCTAGTTCAGCTACAATCTCATCCGGGTCAATCACATTCCCCTTAGACTTACTCATCTTGTTGCCATCTGGACCCAAGATGAGGCTTCGGTTCATACGTTTCTGATATGGCTCTGTCTCAGTTACCAAGCCAAGATCAAATAACGCCTTATGAAAAAACCGTGAGTAGAGTAAGTGCATAGTGGTATGCTCCGCTCCACCGCTATAGAGATTGACGGGCATCCACTGTGCCAGTTTCGCTTTATCCGCAAACAATGATGCATTGGCAGGGTCACAGTAACGAAGGAAGTACCAACTACTATCAACAAACGTATCAAGAGTATCTGTCTCACGACGTGCCGATTTACCACAGGTAGGACAAGTGGTATTCACAAAATCCGCGTTCTTAGACAAAGGACTTTCTCCATTATCATTTGGTAGATAATTTTCTACTGCTGGCAGCTCTACCGGGAGTTGTTCATCTGCCACTGCCTGCCAGCCACAATCAGCACAATGAACGAGCGGAATCGGACAACCCCAATAGCGCTGACGACTGACTCCCCAATCACGCAGGCGATAGGTCTTAGTCATCTGACCACCTACGGCAGTCAGAATTTTTTGACTCGCCTCCGCACTCGTCATACCATCAAACTCTCCTGAGTGAACAAGGATACCTTTACTGGTCACAATTTCTTCCTGACCCTGCTTGAGATAAAGCTCTACTGCCCAACGAGCTTCGGATACAGTAAAGTAATCTTTAATTTTCTGTTTTTCGACCCATACGATATCGTGCTGAGCCTTATCCTCTTCGGTCATCTCATCTCTCTCTTCATCTATAAGTTCAAAGAAGGCGAATCTCCATGTAGAGTGTCTATTAAGTTTTTTTCCTCGATGGTAAAACTTCGTGTGCTTCTGTATATCAGGTGAACCTATAAAGCGAATATTCTTGTACCCACTTTCTTCAAGAATCTCACGACGAGCACAATCTTCAATACTCTCACCATCCTCCATACCTCCAGTAACCACTCCCCTCATTTCAAAGGCTTTCCAAGAAATAGTCATGAACCTATCCGTTTTAGGATCATAGACGACTGTTGCTACTGCTGTACGTGGCTCTGTTTTTTCTTCGGGGCGATAGGCATCATCGCGATTGCCTTCGGTCACCACACATTCCTCTATCACTTCTTTGATAGGAAGATTGAACTTCAGAGCAAAAGCGTGGTCACGCTCATCATGCCCAGGCACAGCCATGATAGCTCCAGTCCCATAACCAGCGAGCACATAGTCAGCTACATACACCGGAATTTCCTCTTTTGTAGCCGGGTTAAGGACCTTGATACCCACTAATTCCACTCCGGTCTTTTCTTTGTTGGCATTAGTACGCTCAATTTCACTTTTCTTCTTAGCTTGCTCTACGTATTCCTGTACCTGTTTAATATTTGAAATTTGAAATTTGAAATTTGAAATTAGTTCATGTTCTGGAGATACCACCATATAGGTCACTCCAAAAAGCGTATCTGGACGAGTAGTGAATACTCGGAGAGTATCTTCAGTCCCTAAAACAGCAAAGTTAATTTCTGCACCCTCACTTCTCCCTATCCAGTTTTTCTGAGCTAACTTGATTTCCTCTGGCCAATCTAGTCCCTCTAGATCATCAATAAGTCTATCGGCATACTTGGTAATCTTCACCTGCCACTGCTTCATAACTTTCTTCTCAATGGCAGTACCGCAACGTTCACAGGCATTATTGACCACCTGTTCATTGGCAAGCACTGTCTTGCATGATGGACACCAGTTGGCAAGCGTCTCGCGCTCTTCTACCAAACCAGCCTTAAACAACTGGATAAACAACCACTGAGTCCACTTATAGTAGCTCGGGTCACAGGTCACTACTTTGCGCTCCCAATCAAAAATCGCGCCCATCGAGCGAAGTTGTGTCTCCATGTGCTTCATGTTGTCATACGTCCAGTCACGAGGATTGAGATTTCTCTTAATAGCTGCGTTTTCTGCAGGTAACCCAAAAGCATCAAATCCAATCGGGTAGAGCACATTCTTACCCTGCATCTTCTGGAAACGAGCGTGGATATCTGGTACTGCAAAAGCATACCAATGCCCTACATGGAGATTGCCTGACGGATAAGCAAACTCTACCAATTGATAAAAATTTTCCTTTCCTGGTACCTCGTCGCTCACCTTGTGGAGACCATTCTTTTCCCAATAGGCTTGCCATTTCGGCTCTATCACTTCTGGTTGGTAGAGGGTTTTTTCATTCATAAGTATAGTAATATGCTCTTACTCTAGCCTAAATAAAGCATATTTTCAAGTTTTGGTTTATCCTTAACGCTAAAAACAAAAAGCTCCTCATCTGAGGAGCCCTTAGACTTATCATTGGTATCTTTACTCATCGCCCTTTTGTATAGCCTCCATGGCTACATCAATCACGCGCTGTGGGTCTACCAAAGACTTAATCAAATAGTATTCTGCTGCCCCAAGATCAGTCACGGTCTGAAACATATCATCACTATCTACGTTACTGAGGATTATTACTGGAATCTCTGAGAGCTCAGCATCTGCCTTAAGCTCACGAAGGACCGCAATACCATCCATAACTGGCATCTGAATATCCAGAAGTACTACCGCTGGCCGCTTCTCACGAATCACTTTTAAGCCTTCGGCGCCATCGGCAGCTACCACTGTCTCTAGACCCTCTGAAGCAAACTTCATCCGGTAAATTTCACGGATATCATCGTTATCATCCACAATACAAACGAGTTTCTGATTCATAACCCTGTATTATAATTTCAAGTTATTTTACTTTATCCCTACCTTCAGTCTAGCCTGTACCCTCTTTTTTGCCAATTATTCCTCATTAGTGGTCAGGTGTCTCAAACGACTATGGTGTTTGCGTCCTACTTTGATACGAGCCAATTCCTTCTCGAGCATAGCAGCGGTACGAGCATACTCTTCAGCGCCCATGAGGTGCTCTTCTTTGTGGATTTCGAGAGCCCGTTTGCGAGCTTCTTCGGCACGCTCAATATCTATTTCATCAGCACGCTCAGCGGTATCAGCCAATATCATGAGCTTATTATCATGCAATTCTACAAAACCACTCGATAACACCAAGCTTGTCTCGGTGCCATTGGCCTCCACGATACGCACCTCTCCTGCCTCTAAAGCACCTATATATGGGATATGTTCTGGCAATACCGTAATCTCACCCTCTACCACGGGTAGAGTCACTGAAACCACCTCACTCTCAAGGAGAAGGCGTTCAGGAGTCATAATTTTTAGAGCAATAGAGCTCATAGGAATACTTATTTAGTCTCTTCTTTTTTATCACGTGAGGCTATCACTTCTTCGATACTACCCTTCATGTAGAAGTCTGATTCCTGGATATCATCGAGCTCACCTGAGAGGATACGCTCAAACCCACTAATAGTATCTTCCAGTTTCACATACTTACCAGGAGCACCAGTAAACTGCTCAGCAACGAAAAACGGCTGCGAGAGATAGCGCTGAATTTTACGGGCACGCGCCACTGTCTGCTTATCTTCATCGGTCAATTCTTCCATACCAAGGATCGCGATAATATCTTGCAAGTCTTTATAGCGCTGAAGCACGCGCTGTACACTGCGAGCTACTTCGTAGTGACGTTCACCTACAATCTGTGGATCAAGGATAGTAGAGCTAGAGTCAAGCGGATCAACTGCTGGATAAATACCGATTTCGGTCAAAGCACGGTTGAGCACTACCGTAGAGTCCAGGTGACCAAAAGTAGTCGCTGGTGCTGGGTCGGTAAGGTCATCGGCTGGCACATACACGGCCTGCACAGAAGTAATAGAACCAGTCTTGGTTGAAGTGATACGCTCCTGAAGACCACCCATTTCTTCTGCCAAGGTTGGCTGGTAGCCTACTGCGCTCGGGATACGTCCCAAGAGAGCCGATACTTCTGATCCAGCCTGAGTAAAACGAAAAATGTTATCTACGAATAAGAGCACATCTTTACCTTCATCGTCACGAAAAGCTTCAGCCATAGTCAAAGCAGAAAGCGCGACACGCTGACGACTGCCTGGTGGCTCATTCATCTGACCAAACACCAGAGCGGTTTTATCGAGCACGCCAGAGTCTTTCATTTCATAATAAAGGTCATTTCCTTCACGAGTACGCTCACCTACTCCAGCAAACACAGAGTATCCTCCGTGCTCCTGGGCAATGTTACGGATAAGCTCTTGGATCACCACAGTCTTACCTACACCTGCTCCACCAAAAAGACCCACTTTTCCACCCTTCATAAAGGGACAAATAAGGTCGATAGACTTAATACCCGTTTCAAAGACTTCAGCCTTAGTAGACTGCTCATCAAAAGCTGGTGCTTCACGGTGAATAGAACGAAGATTACTCGCTGGCAGGTTTTCACCACCATCGATAGTTTCTCCCAAAACATTAAACATACGCCCCAACACCTGAGTGCCAACTGGCACAGAAATAGGAGCACCTGTAGCGGTGACCTCCTGGCCACGACGTAGACCATCGGTAGCATCCATAGCTACAGCACGTACACGATACCCTCCAAGATGCTGACGTACCTCCACTACGAGCTTAGCCTCACCATTCATGAGCGTAAGAGCCTCATTGATTTGAGGAAGCTCTACAGTACTTCCATCTGCTTGAGAGAAGTCTACGTCAATTACTGGACCGATTACTTGGAGAAGTTTACCTTTCTGCATAATGTTTTGGTTACGTTCTGATTACTTGAGGATAGTGTATTAAAAAAGCTATGAGACTGCCGCCATACCCGCCGAAAGCTCTGCAATTTCTTGGGTAATCTTTTGCTGACGGAGCTGATTGTACATGAGGGTAAAATCATCTGCCATTTCCTTAGCAGCGTCAGTGGCATTGCGCATAGCCATCATACGGGCCGCTTCCTGAGAGGCATTGGACTCGAGGATGCCATGATAGAGTTCCATTTCCACGAGCTTTGGAATCATTCGCTCAAGCACACTCTCTGGACTTGGCTCAATGGTGTATTCACCTTTTGGCCGAAGACTCTTATTCATATCCGCATTGAGTGTACGTTTAGTGTCTTTGAGCACCACTGGAAGGAGTGCACGCACTTTCACCTCCTGAGTCATCACTGAGACATAGTCGGTATAGATCATCACTACGCGATCTACACGCTTTGAGATAAACTCTTCCATAATGACACGAGCCACTGGGCGAAGTGTCAGCGGTGATGGCTCACCAAGAACATCCGGGCAAGAGGCAATGATATTGGCCGCCTCGGCTTTTTCTCCTACTGGCATACGACTAATAGCCGCTTCTCCCTTCTTACCAATGGTGAGAAATACCGCTTCGCGTTTTTTGTCTTCTTCAAGAATAGCGCGCAAACGCTTCATTACTTGTGCATTGAAAGCACCGCAGAGTCCGCGGTTACTCGTAATCACCACATAGAGCTCTCTTTTTACAGGGCGCTCTTCTAGAAGTGGGTGTGATTCTGTGCCTACAGCGTATTCAAGTTGATTCAAAAGCTCGAGCGCTCCCTCAGCGTACGGACGAATAGCCATCACTGCCTGAGCAGCTTTACGCATTTTGACAGCCGAAATCATCTCCATAGCACGAGTGATTTTACCCGTACTTTTGACTCCCTTGATTCTTGCTTTAATGTCTCGTGCTCCAGCCATTGCCTTGGTATTAATTTAGATAATACTATGCTACAAAATTCTTTTTCACGCTTTCAATTTCTTCCTTAAGAACTGCTTCAATTTCTTCATTGAGAGCCTTAGAAGCCTTAAGCATAGTGAGGACTTTTTGCTCACCGCCTGTAAGCTTAGCCAAAAGCTCAGCTTCAAAACGCCCTACTTGATCAACAGCAACATCATCCACAAAACCACGTGTCAAAGCGTAGAGCACAGCCACTTCTTGTTCTACTGGGAGTGGCGCATACTGTTTTTGTTTCAAAATTTCTGTTGCTCGACGTCCACGTTCAATTTGAGTACGAGTCTTTTCATCAAGATCTGATCCAAACTGAGCAAAAGCTTCCAATTCACGGAACTGAGCAAGATCGAGACGAAGCGTACCTGACACCTGCTTCATAGCCTTAATCTGAGCAGAAGAACCTACACGAGAGACAGAAAGACCAACGTTCAAAGCTGGACGAATACCCTTGTAGAAAAGGTCGGCTTCCAAGTAGATCTGTCCATCGGTAATAGAAATCACGTTGGTAGGAATATAGGCAGATACATCACCGGCCTGAGTTTCAATAATAGGCAACGCGGTGAGTGATCCTCCACCGTATTCTTTGGAGAGCTTGGCACTGCGCTCGAGCAGACGTGAGTGAAGATAAAACACATCTCCAGGATAGGCTTCACGTCCTGGTGGACGACGAAGAATAAGAGAAATCTGACGATAGGCTACGGCGTGCTTAGAAAGATCATCAAAGACTACGAGCACATCCTTACCCTGATCCATAAAGTATTCACCGAGGGCTGTGCCGGTATATGGAGCAATAAAAGAAAGTGCGGCTGGATCTGATGCGCCTGCCACTACCACAGTGGTGTATTCCATAGCGCCCGACTGAGTGAGCTCAGAAACAATACGAGCAATCTTAGATTCCTTCTGTCCAATAGCTACATAAATACAGGTCACGTCCTGACCTTTCTGATTGATAATAGTATCGATAGCCACAGCTGTCTTACCGGTCTGACGGTCTCCAATAATAAGCTCACGCTGTCCGCGACCCACTGGGATCAAAGCATCAATAGCCTTAATACCAGTCTGAAGTGGCTGATTCACTGATTCACGAGTGATCACACCGGGAGCAATTTTTTCTACCGGGTAATAGGTCTTCTTAGCGAGGTCACCTTTACCGTCAATTGGCTCACCTAAAGCAGACACTACGCGTCCCACCACATCCTCACCTACCGGTACAGACAAAATCTTACCGGTACTCTTAGCGGTCATACCCTCACGGATATTTCCTTCTGGTGAAAGAAGCATGACTCCCACCTCTCCTTCTTCCAGGTTCAAGGCTACTCCGACATTACCATTTTCAAATTCAATCATTTCTGAGGCCATCACTTCTGAAAGACCAGACAAACGAACCACACCATCACCCACTTCCAAAACAGTGCCAATAGCTTCTACTTTGGATTCTTGATGAAAGTTTTCAATTTGTTTCTTGAGTTCAGAAATTAATGGGCTACTCATATGATTACTCGTTTAGGATTTTAGCGTTTGTGAAATTTTTTTAAGTGATTGCGAGAGCGTACTGTCATATTCTTTGTCTCTTCCTCGTAGACGAAAGCCTCCCAAAACCTTTTCATCAACTGTATACGTGAGTGAGAGCTGTTTATCCGGAAAAAGCTCCTTGGCCTTTTGCTCTATACTGGCCCGTGTTTCTTTTGATGCCTCATGACGTGTAGCAACTGTCAGTGCAAGGATGTTTTCTTTGGCTTCTTCTTTATGAAGAAAGGCTTCAAGAATATCTCCCAGACGACCCTCTTCTCCTCGTCTCTTGAGAAAAGCTTTGAAATTAACCAGTGTTTTCTTTATCTCACCAGTCTGGGCGAGTTCATGAAGAGCTTCTGCGTATTGTTCAGTAGATAAACGCATAATGTTTTACTTACTCGTCATACGAGCAATCAATTCCTGATCTTTGGCGGTATCTACTTTTTCATGAAGCACCTTCTCTAAAGTACTCATCACCACTTCCGCTATCTCAGCTTTGGCTCCATCAAGCATTTTGACACGCTCTTCAGTCAAACGCTTTTCACCTTCAGCGAGCATAAGAGCAATCTTAGTCTCAGTAGCCTCTTCACGCTTTTGAGCGCGTTCCTTAGCATCCTGCTCTGCCTCAGCAATCAAGGCCTTAGCCTCTTCTCTAGCAAGCTTGAGAATCTTTTTTTCTTCTTCATTTACCTGTACCAATTTCTCTTTGGCTGTATCAGCGTCTTTGAGACCCTGCTCGATACGTTCACTCCGCTTAGTCAAAAACTCCAGCATTGGCTTGTATGCAAAGTGCTTGAGTACAAAAAACAAAATGGCAAAGTTAACTCCCTGTGCCAGGAGCAACTTCCAATCAACACCCAATTTTGCCAATATTTCCATAAAGAATATCTAAAACTTTGTAATCTTTTTATTTTGGATACCTGTCGAGGCGAGACCCAGGAACGAAGTAAGTGATACTGATGAAGGTATCACGTCGAGTACCGGAGGTCTCAACAAAGACAGGTGCCAAAATAGAAGGTTTAACCAAAAAGAATCATGAGAGCTACGACAAGCGCATAAATAGCCACCGCTTCAGTCACAGCAATAGCCAAAATCATGGTAGTCTGCACCTTTGACTGAGCCTCTGGGTTACGTCCGATTGCCTCTAAG
>CAZYOT010000003.1:0-27916 GCA_964649305.1 uncultured Bdellovibrionales bacterium | reverse complement strand
GCCTTTGAAGCCCCCATGCGAAGGTTCGATCCCTTCCTCCCCAACACTTATTATACGATCCTATGTATAAAGGAATCATCGTAGAAAATAGCCTCAATGACACTTCCGTCCTTGATAATCTTAAGGTAGAAAAAAGTTGGGTTGATGGTAGCTGGAAACTTCATTCAGTTTTTATTTCCGAAAATCAAATACTAAAACTTTCACAGTCTCTCAAAGATGGGCCCTGGTACACTCACTTTTGGATACCTAGAAAAACAAGTATCAAGGTTGTTTTCAGAAACAAAGTCTTTGAGATAGATTCTCAGGATAAGACAACTTGGGAAAATGTTATCGCCTATGGTCAGTCGCTTAATATCCCAAAAGAACAGTTAGATTTTCCTATTTCTGAATGAAAAAAATCCCTACCAAAAAACTCTCCCCTACCTTTAGCGAACGCGTCGTCCGCTTGGCTCTTTCTATTCCATCTGGTAGAGTCTCTACCTACGGGGATATTGCCCGGGCTTGTGGTCCTGCCCGCAATGCTACGCATAGCGTTGCAGGCGGGGGCGGCCAATCTAACATGGCAGCTATGAGCGTGACATCTATCTTAGCCAGAGCCTACCAAAATGGCGAGAAGGGTATCCCTTTCCACCGTATCGTCTATAGCGATGGCCGAGTCTGGATGAGCCCAGAATATGAAGAAAAGCGCCTCAAGCTCTACAAAAAGGAGGGTATCAAACTTGATGAAAAAGGCCGTATCAAGGACTTTCCGGCCAAAAGGCTCCAATTTTAGTTGCTATTATCCCCGGAGTGTGTCATGGTAAGGACATGCAATTAACGCAGAATGAAAAAGTAGTCGAGTTTCAGAGAAATTATAGCCCACAAAAAACTATGAACGGTACAATCAAAACCCTCACAGACAAAGGATTTGGATTTATCTCTCGCGAAGGTGAGAGCAAAGATCTTTTCTTTCATGCTAATGAACTTTCAGGAGTAGCCTTCACTGAGCTTCAAGTTGGTGACAATGTCACTTTTGAAATCACTGACGGTCCTAAAGGACAGGCAGCTACCAACGTTGCTCGTGCGTAAGCATTAGTCTCGTTCAAAAAACCCACCTTCCGGTGGGTTTTTTGTTTACATGTTTTTGCCGTCAAACTTATTGATCTCGAGAGCCTCTGGTTCCACGCCTTCCAGGCAACGGATATTGATAGCGTAGGTCATATTGCCTTCGGCATCATTGGCCCGCCCAAACGGCTGAGCGCCACAGACTTTACAGAACAGATGAGCAATGTGCTCCTTGTTGAAGCGGTACTCGGTGAGCATGTCTTCACCGGTGAGAATACGCACGGTAGTTTCCGGCACAAAAGCAAGCAAGAATCCCTTGAGATAACAGTGGCTACAGTTACACTCCATGGCTTTGGTGAGCTCCATATCGACTTCAAATGTAACTGCGTGACAATGACAGGCTCCTTTGTATGTTTCCATAAAAAATTATGTAATCTAATTATTCTTTATTGTGTCCTAAAGCTTTTAGCTATTTCTTCTATTGCACCTCGCTCACTCTCATTGTCCGCCTGAAGCTCGAACAATTTTCCATTAGAAATCCATATTGCACCGTATCTTTTTGCCTCACCATCTGACTGAATAACGTTCGTGTATACATAAAATTTCTGACCGGCAGTGGTTACTCTTTCTTCCCATGAAAGAAGCTTTGTATCTAACTGACCTCCTTGTGGTCCACCTATCTGAGAGGAAACCCAGCTCTTAATATCAAAATCCGCTTTTTTTATAAACCCACTGTTATTCACACTTAAACTAATATATGGGTCTTTTTTTATAATCAAGGCCAATAAGGGATTATTCTCCCCTTTTATGTCTGAGTCATATTTTTTATCATAGAAAAGAATATTTGCGATAGATCCATCATACTCATTTTGTACCATTCCCATCCACGTTTCTGGAAGAGCTACCGCAAATCCAATCTTAGCATTTTGATATTGGTTTATATTTGTCTTTATAGCCACAGCCTTTGTTTGAATAACTGGCTTTACTGCCTCTTCATCACTTACGGGTGATGTTATTTTTTGAGAATAAGTATTTCCGATAACTCCTATAGTCACTCCTACAGTAAGGATAATTATACCTAAAGCTGGTATTCGTTTCATATTTAAATATAAATTATTTATTTTATATTATTATACCATTTTTTTGACTGTGAATCTTCTAACCTCTATCATAGATATAGTCTCCCTAAGAGACACTAATTTCCTAATATTTACCCCGTGAAATGCCGACAAGGTCGGTGCTTTCAAGAGCAATTTCACCGGGCAAGCAAACCTATGTCACATAAACTCGTAGGTAGCCGTGTGCCTGAAGTCACCTTCAAAACACGTGTACGCGATGAGTCCGTAGAAGGACCAAACCCCTACCGCTGGCAGGATGTCAGTAGCTCAGAAATTTTTGGTGGTAAAAAGATTGTCGTCTTTGGTCTACCAGGAGCTTTCACTCCTACCTGCTCTTCTACTCATGCTCCTGGCTACGAAGCCAAGTATGATGAGATCAAAGGTCTTGGTGTCGATGAGGTCTACTGCCTCTCCGTCAATGACGCCTTTGTCATGAAGAAGTGGGCTGATGACTTGGGTGTCACTAAGGTCAAAATGCTTCCAGATGGTAATGCTGATTTCACTCGTGGTATCGACATGCTCGTGAAGAAAGAAAACCTTGGATTCGGTGACCGTTCATGGCGTTACTCTATGCTTGTAGAGGACGGGGAAATCAAGCAGGTCTTTGCTGAAGAAGGTTACAGCGACAACTGTCAGACTGATCCATTTGAAGTCAGTGATGCAGATACTATGCTCGCTTACCTCAAGGAACAAGCTGTCTAAATTCGAAGCCTCCCTTATATTGAAAAAGCGCGCCACCCCTTTGGGCAAACGCGCTTTTTTCTTTTTCTGAATAATCATGTCTTATGATACACCGCAATCAACCCCATTGATGGTGCTGTAAAACGATTGACCGCTCTTGCATCTATTACCCCAGAATCATGAAAAAAGGCCGGGCAACACACCGTATCTTTGTGAGTAGTAGCATCACGCTGATAACAAGTAGCATAAGGAAATATAATCAAACCTCCTCCTACTAGATATTCCAACCATTCAATAGGAATAAGCTCTTGCTCATAGTATAGATGTTGTACCACCCGCCAACCAATAGGTAAGGTATTTGCTTGTAGGTGAAGCTGCATGTCTATCTCTGGCCATGCCACCTGCCTATCCTTTTGCCATAGCTTTCGAAGCTGAAGATTTTTCATTTCATATTCACTCGGCAGAAGCATTTCAGCTCGCCAATATGTATCTGGGATAGTATGACCATACCCCAATAACTCATGAGCATTTACTCGAGCCGAATCAACTACAAAGCCATCTCCAGAAAAATCTGGTTTCGAGAAAGTATTCATAATCATTTCCCCTTCCAATAGAAAGAACTTACTCTCAAAATATGTTATATGTCCGAGACTGTCAATTTAAGAGCGCTTTTCTTTGATATAGGTGATAATTGCCGGCAGGAAGGAAAGAAAGATAATTAGGAGGACAATTGGAAGCAAATACCTATCTACGTCTATGACACTACCTAGGTAGTAGCCAAGCAAGATAAGAGTAAAAGACCATACCACTCCACTGACGATATTATAGAACCAGAAGACCTTAAGATCCATTTGGGCTATACCGGCCACAATAGGGGCAAAAGTCCTCACAATAGGCATAAATCGAGCTAAAAAGATGGTCTTGGACCCGTGGTGTTCATAGTAACGCTGGGCCTTACGTAAATGCTCTTTTTTGAAGATAAGTGAGTCTTCCTTGTGAAACAATTTTGGTCCCACAAACTTCCCAAATTCATAGCCTACAAAGTTACCCAGGATAGAAGCTACCGACACCCCAAAGAGCATAATAGGTAGTGAGAAAAACCCTCCGCCCGAAAGAAACCCGGCCACGAACAAGAGACTGTCACCTGGGAGAAAAAATCCCAAGAATAGGCCCGTCTCTGCAAACACAATCCCCCACACTCCGGCATACCCTACGGTACGAATTAAATCCACGAGGTTTACTCCAAAAAATTCCATAGTTTACTAGGTTATAGTTGTTAGGTGGTAGGTGGTAGTGAGTAATTCATACTCCCAATACAGTAGCAATTATAGCAACTTTCAGAACAAAAAAGAACTCACCTTGTGGATGAGTTCTTTTCTTTTAATCTAATCTCTAACAACTAAGCCCTAAAGCCTAATTATTTAAGAACTACACTTGCACCAGCTTCCTCAAGCTTCTTCTTCAATTCCTCTGCTTCTGCCTTAGCTACCTTTTCTTTGATAACCTTAGGAGCAGCGTCTACGAGGTCCTTAGCTTCCTTAAGACCAAGACCGGTGATTTCACGCACAGCCTTGATAACATTGATCTTCTGAGCACCAGCTGAAGTAAGCTCAACATCAAAGTCGCTTTTTTCGTCTGCAGCTTCTGCACCAGCACCAGCAGCAGCTGGCATAGCACCCATCATCATAGGAGCAGCAGCTGATACACCAAACTTGTCTTCGAGTACAGATACGAGTTCTGAAAGATCAAGAACACTCATCTTTTCGATTTCAGCAACAATTTTTTCAAACTTTGCTGGTACTACTACTTCCTTTTTTTCTTCTGACATAATCTTATTTTAAATTAATAACGAATGAATAAATATTACTACGCCTTCTGTTCCTCAATGGCCTTGAGCACTCGGACAAAGCCACTGATATTGCCACCCAATACTCGAACGAAACTTGAGATTGGAGCCTGGAGTGTTCCCACGAGTTGACCTCGGAGCTCATCCTGACTTGGAAGCTTGGCCAAGGCCTGGACTTCCGTTGCACTCAAACTCTTCTCACCGAGTGAACCACCTTCGATGGCAAACTTGGTACCTTTGTGACTCTTGATAAAGTCTGAGAGGGTTTTGGCGGCTACTACTTCATCCTTTGAGTAAGCGACACCAATCTGTCCACCTAGCTCACGGCTGTTCACCTCTACTCCTGCGTTCTTGAGGGCGATATTGAGAAGAGTCTTCTTCAATACCTGCCATCCAGAACCACTCTTACGGAGTTCTCGGCGGAGCTCAGTGATATCTTTCACGTTCACTCCCTGGTAGTTAGCGAAAACCAAAGCTTTTGAATCTTTGATTTTATCTACTACCTCTTGCACCAAGACCTCTTTTTGTTGTTTGGTCTGCATATTTTTAACCTGTTACGAAAAATTGAACTTTTATACTTGTTCGACCGATATGTTTGTAAATTTTATCCCGTTAGAGTTAACCGGGTCCTCTGTATAGAATTAAGTTCTATCAATGATTATCAATTCGTATCAATAACCAATTTCTGAAGACTCTATTAACTCTAACGGGATAAAAAAATCTGCGGATAATCCGCAGATGAGAAATTTCCCAGCACTATCTTTTGTCAGGATATGACCAATGACTGCTGTGAAGTTCCTCACAAGGACTTATTTACCTCGGCCAGATACTGGACGGGCGGTACGCCTTGTTTCTACGGAGTATTTTATTGTGTATCTAGCCTATCAGAGAAAAGTGTCGAAGTCAAGTTTACCCCATTAGAGGCGGTAAATTTTTGTAAGACAAACCCTCAAACAGTACGTAACTGGTCGCCTCTAACGGGGCGAGCCTACGCTACTTCTTCTGCTACAGTCTCAGTAGCTTGCTCTACGGCTGGAGCTTCTGTAGCTACTTCCTCTACTACATCTGCTACCACTTCCTTTACTTCGTCAGCGACAGCTTCTTCAGCTTCAGCTACTACTTCCGGCTCAGCTACTTCTTTTGGCTCAGGACGAGGCATCTTACGAGCGACTTTCTTACCCTCTACTATACCTTCACGTACGAGAAGATTGTGCACGGTGTCAGAGGTCTGTACACCCTTAGCCAACCACTCCAAAATACGGTCCTTCTTAAGGATAGTGGTCTTTGTGTGAGGATCATGGCTACCGAGGATTTCGATATGACGTTTGCCAGGAGCTTTGGTTTTTTCTTGGAGGACAACGCGATAAGAAACGCGATTCTTCTTACCTGTGCGGTTAAAACGGATGGTCAACATACTTTACGCTTTGGAATCAGTTAAGTTATACTTGTCCGCCCGTAGCCTTAATTCTTTCATAAGGCGGAGGAGGATACAGGGTTCACTATACCGCCTTTTTAGATTGCCGTCAAGGCTTCCTTAAGCCTTAAGCACTTTTTTCTCTATTTCATCCAAATGGACAGAAAGAAGCTGCGAAATACCGTCTGCTCCCATAGTAACGCCATAAAGGAGGCTGGCATGCGACATAGTCTCGCGATTATGAGTAATGGCGATAAACTGAGTCTCTCGAGAAAGCTCTCCGAGCATCTTCCCAAAACGGCGTGAATTAGCCTCATCGAGAGCCGCTTCCACTTCATCAAGGACCGCAAATGGTGGCGGATTGTATGAAATAATGGCAAAAAGAAGGGCGAGTGACGTCAGAGAACGTTCTCCACCGGAAAGCATAGATAAGTTGGTAATTTTCTTACCTGGTGGGCAGGCATAGATTTCAATCCCAGACTGAGACTCTTCGAGAGCTACTTCCTCGTCCACAGCTTCACCCTCAAGCTCGGCATCGACATTGCGCTTTCTTTTTTGGACCGCTACGAGCGAAAGCTCAGCCTTACCTCCTCCAAATATAATCTTAAAGTTCTCAGCAAATTTTTCACGGATATCATGAAAAGCCTTCTTGAAAGCATGCTCAATTTTTTGGTCCATTTCCGCAATCACTGTGACCAAACTCTCCATGGCCTGACGTAGATCACCCGACTCACGCGTAAGGAAGTCAAAACGCTCCTGAGTTTCTTCGTACTCATGGACCACTTCTGGATCAATACTCCCGATGTGCTCCACTTCTACCTTGAGACGCGTAATCTCGCGCTCTAGGCGTTCACGTTCTACTGGCGTGTTCTCATTGTAGGTTAGTGTAGTCGGAGCCACGTTTAACTCTTCTTGTACAAGCTTGGTCAAATCCTCTTCACGCACTTCCACTCGAGCCAAACGTACTTTGATTTCATTAAGAGCATCTTTTTTGCGAGCCAACTCCATTTCGGTTTCACGCCAAGTTTTTTCTTTATCAAAAAAAGCGTCTCGCTTGGCTTTGGTAGCATCACGTGAGGTAGTGATTTTTTCTTCGAGGTCTTTGATAGACTTCTTGACCACTTCATAGCGAGCACTCATAGCCTTGAGCTCATCTTCGCTCTCTTTGATACGAGCATCACTGGCCTCTTTTTCTGCCACTGGTAAACGAATGACCTGGACTTCTTTGACACTCCCCTCACTCGCCTTGGTATTAAGCTCACTCAATTGCTCTTGGATAGCTTCCGCTTGCTTCTTGAGCGTCACCAGTTCTTCAAGACTCTGGCACTTAGCAATGCTTTTTACGAGTACTCCTTGAGCCTCACGAATTGCATCAAGGGCTTTTTGGACATACGGCAAATCCACTGGGATAGTGCGAATCACTTCCTCTTCTTTCTGACGTTCACGCTCAATCTCCATCTTACCGCGGAGCACACTCTGCTTACGCTCGATGTCATTCTGCTCAGCCCGGAGAGTATCAAGGGTTTTCACGAGCTCTACTTCTTCTTGCTCACCTTCAAGTTCTTCTCGGAGGACAGTCATCTCACCTGAAAGCGTATTGGTACTGACTTCCAATTCAAATACACGCTTCTGCAAAGTGTCACGCTCTACCAAGACAGTGCTACGTTCTTTTTCAAACTGCTTCCAAAGATAGCCGTAAAGCAAGACTTGTTTTTCATAGAGTCTCAAAGCTACATCCTTCCCCTGTGAGGCTTTCTCTGCCTGACGCTTAAGACCTTTGAGATGGGGCTCGATTTCCTGTATCAAGGCTTCTACACGAGCGAGATTTTCTTCGGTATTCACAAGCTTCCTCTGTGAACGCTCTTTTTCTATCTGATACTGCTTGACTCCGGCAGCGTCCTCAAAAATACTCCTACGCTCAAGCGGTGTGGCCTGAAGCGTAGCATCACTCATACCCTGAGTAATGACTGAGTAGCTATCCTTACCGATACCCGCTTTGGCAAGAAGGTCGATAATATCCAAAAGACGGACCTTAGAACCATTGATCAGGTACTCGCTCTCACCACTACGGTAGACTTTGCGAGTAATAGAAACTTCACCAAACTCAATCGGGATACGCTTATCACTATTATCAAAATGAAGCGTCACCGAAGCACTTCCCATACGGGCCTTCTTGTCAGTACCCGCAAAAATCACATCTTCTGATTTCTTACCACGCAGATTCTTAACCGACTGCTCACCAATCGCCCAACGGATAGCATCAGCTACATTGGACTTACCACTGCCATTAGGACCCACGATAGCGGTAATCGTACGAGCAATACTCGAGCCAGAGTCCAGGGTCGGCGACTTGTCTGCCGGATAGGCAGAAAAATCCAACACTGTCTTGTTGGCAAATGATTTGAACCCGTTAATTTCAACTTTCTTGAGATACACGACAAAAATGCAAAAATTAAACTGCAAAATTAAAAACCGGTAAAGCACCGAACTTTATCTCTTACACTTTTTAAATTTTGATATTTTACTTTTTATGTACATTCATTATGCCACAAGGCTTGTTTCTCGGCTACAGAGCATTGACAAAAGAGAGAAATAGGCGTATAATACATAGTCAAGTACCTAAATGGTGCTTTGGCAAAATTTAGGCTCAATTCCGAGCCCAGGAGACCCATCATGAACTTTAACAACCACTTCTTCGTCGCCGTCCTGGCTG
Organism: uncultured Bdellovibrionales bacterium; assembly: GCA_964649305.1. Classification (GTDB taxonomy): domain Bacteria; phylum Patescibacteriota; class Minisyncoccia; order Moranbacterales; family UBA1568; genus UBA1568. Next base: position 19,100 of record CAZYOT010000003.1, on the reverse strand, counting down.
GCACCACCCTGCTCATGGGCTGCGCCAAGGCCGACTCGCAATCCGACAAAAACTCGGCCTCATACGTGCAAGTCAAGTGCAATGCCGATGGCACCTGCCAGCAGGACTTCGTGAAGCGCGTGCCTATCAAGGTCAATGGTCTGTACCCACGGGTGCCTCAGTATCGAACTACCAAATGGGTATCTATTCGCTACTCTATCAATGACCATAAATTTCAAGGAATGGTCGATGGTATATTCAGCCATGCCGGCTGGGAGCGAGTCAAGACAAATATTTTGCCTGTTACGGCGAAGTCAGACCTTCTCTGTACTGTCGAAATAAGCCAGGAACATGAGGCTACTCTCTGTTGGAGTAAGTACATTACTGGCGTCACCCAAACCGGAACCGCCTACTATGGACCCAGCTTTTCTGAGAGAATTACTGCCTTCGAGCACATGCACGACGCACTGGCGCCGGAGCCGGCCGAAGAAGAATAACCCCCTCGGCACCAGCCGAGACAATACCCAAGACCCGGGAGGAGAGAATTTGCTCTCCTCACCGGTTTTTTGTTACCTAAAATTACTCACTCTCAAAATTAAACCAAAGATTATTTTTTCAGAGACGTTTGTATTTTCCTGCGAAATACTACACTCTACTTTTTAGAAAAAACTCTTCGTCAGACGAAGAGACCAAGCTTTTTTCTAAAAAGAACCTCTTCAAAAACAACCTTCAGCTTAATCAAGACCTAATTAAAAAAACAGCTGTGAGACTGTTTTTAACTTTTCATTTTACATTTTCTCTAATACCCATCACCTAAAACCTCATCAATTACCAGCCCTTGGCTTCAAGAGCTTTCTTGGCGGCTGCTCGCTGGGCGTCCTGTTTGCTCGCACCCTCGCCTTCAGCAACCAGTTCTTCCTCAAGAAAAACTCCCGCTACAAAATGACGGTCATGGTCTGGTCCCCATTCTCGAAGCACACCATAACTTGGTGTAATACCGGCTTTCTCCTGAGCCATCTCCTGAAAATGACTTTTGGGATCGGTGTAGAGTCCTTTCTCCATCACTTCTGGTAAACGAGAAAGGATGTGACGCTCAATAAACAGCCCGGCATCATCATACCCCTGGTCAAGATAAATTGCCCCGATGATAGCCTCCATGGCGTTGGCGATAAGATAGCTACGTGCGCGACCAGTATCCTTGGCCTCACCACGACTCATGAGAAGAAATTTTTCAATCCCTAGTTCCTTACCTATAACGGAAAGCATCTCACCATTCACAAGCGCGGCGCGAAAACTCGTCAGTTCCCCTTCTGGATTTGGGAGAGTATCAAACAAGTGACGTGTCACAACCAATTCCAACACGGCATCTCCAAGGAATTCGAGACGCTCATTATGAGGATAGGCATAGTCACGATGCTCATTGAGGTATGAACGATGTGTCAAAGCTTCATGATAAAGCTCTGTCTTGGTGATAGTAATATCCAGTGTGGCAGCAAGGCCGGCAGTATCTACTGTATGATTCATAGCTATTCCGATAAAAATGAGACTGCTCTCTAGCAGCCTCCACTCTATTATTTCTTAGTCGTTTTTTTGGCTGTTTTTTTGGCTGTTGTCTTCTTGGGAGCTTTTTTTTCTTCTACCAAAACCTTTGCCTTTGCAGCAACCTTCTTAGGTGCAGTGGCCTTTGTGGTAGTCTTTTTAGTCTCAGTAGGCTCAGCTGGAGCCTTCTTTTTTTCTCCATCTTCACGCTTATGGTTGGCCGAGACATCATCTTTCATTGGCTCACCCATCTCACGATAAATAGTCCCAAGTACACCATTCACAAAACGTGCACTGGCATCACTTCCAAAAGACTTAGCAAGCTCTATGGCTTCATTGATAGCCACCTTTGGCGGCACCTCCTCGTAATTGCCAAACATGAGTTCATAGATACCGAGTCGCAAGATATTTCTATCAATCACCGTCACCTGCTCCAATGGCCACTCAGGAGCACACTTCACAATCAAGGCATCAATAGTCTTTTGTTCACGGAGCGTGCCTTCGATAAGATGCTCAGCAAAAATAGTGTCATCAATACCCGGGGCAAACTCGACGATATTGCGCTTCAAGATAGCGCGGGACTGCTCGTTTTTGCGACCCTTAAAATCCCACTCGAAGAGTGATTGCATTGCGACTGAGCGCTGAAGGTGTCTATTGGCCATGGTTTTTGTTTTGCAAGGAACTTACGAACGATTTTTGAAAAGATTTGAGAAAGTCTTATTAGGCTGCTTTCTTAAGTTTTGGAGCAGCAATTTTCACTACTTCTTTGCCTTTGTAGGTACCACATTCTTTACAGGCACGATGAGTAATCACGCGAGCACCACATTTAGGGCAGGTAGCAGTATTTTGGAGCTCTACGTCGTATTGCTTACGAGCACGATCTCGACGATGGCGGGTATGTCTTTGCTTTGGAAGAGCCATAACAGTAAAAATTCTAGAAATATTTAACAAAAGAAGAGTAACACAAGGTCTCTATATTGGCAAGTAGAAAGAAAAAGAGCCGGAGTCCACATAAAATGGAGCTCCGGCACATAGTAATTCATGAACACTTTCTGTCCATCTTACTTACCTTGGGTCACCCGTACGGTCGAGCCAGGGCAAAGATGGTTTTGGTCCCGTACTCAAGCGGGCCAGCTCGTATGGCATCAGGCACTATAGGATTATCCATATAGTAGATAAAGCTCCCCTGAACCTCAGACCGCATAAGGATAACCTTCATGATGCCACCCGTATTGGTCTTAATATAGAGTCCTACGGTTGGTCCGTGGGTACTGAATATCTCACCATTACTGGCTCCGTCGGCATCTATAAAGGCAATCAGAGTGCGCCACGGCACAAAGGCAGACTGACCCAAGTACGACAGGATTTCGTAATGAGAGGGCTTGTGTGCTACTGGCGCTCGCATATATTTCTTGCGCGGATCTTCTCGAGGCTGGTGCGCGCTTAGACCCACTTCATAGGGTACGATCTCTGGAGCATAGCCTTCTGATCCCTCCCCGAGTCGAGACCGAAGTGTTTCCCATACTCCTGATGCCGTGTGAGGGAAATCAATCGGTCGTGGCGTAGCGAGCTCCTCCTGAAGTGATCGCTCTCCTTCAGGATACACAAGCGGAATACTAACGCTCCGTGCAAGTACACCGCACCAAGGTATTCGTCTCAGCTCATTAGACATGGGTAATTCCTTCCGAAAAAAGTGACGAGTGACTACATATAATAAAAGAACGCACCCTCACCCTAGCGTACAAAGCCAAAGAGAGCAACTTCTTCCTACTTACGAGGTTTTAGTTCTCGGTCAAAGCGCTTGTTCACGTTCTCTGGGAGGGCCAGCTTGACCGGTTTAAATGACACCCTATGGATCGGTGTCGGTCCATATTTACGGAGAGCATCCATGTGAACTTTGGTACCGTAGCCCTTGTGCTTACCAAATCCATACTCGGGGTACGTCTTCTCGTATTCTTCAAACATCCGATCTCGAGTGACTTTGGCTATGATAGAAGCGGCCGCTATGGAACGTACTGTACCATCTCCGCCGATAACTGTTTCCTGGGCTCCGCTATAGCCTGGGAGAAGCTGATTGCCATCTAAGAGTAGATACACTTCGCGGCCGTCTTTAGGAAGCTGGCGTTTGAGATCCGAAAGAGCCCCCTTCATAGCGAGAAAGGTAGCCTGCAAAATATTGACCCTGTCTATAGTCTCAGCATTGACTATCCCCACTCCAACATAGAAGTGTTCTTGAATGAGAGCAAAAGCCTCTTCACGCTGCTTTTCGGAAAGTTTCTTGGAATCACGGATAAGTGTGAAGGCCTTGGTAAGCTCAAGCGGATAGGTGAAGTCTGGGTGCTTATACACCACAGCTGACGCCACCACTGGACCGGCGAGCGGCCCCCGGCCTGCCTCATCAATGCCTACCGCAAAGTACTGGCCATGGGCCACAATTTCTCTTTCTTTATTGAAGGTTGGTAGTTCCATACTTTTAGTATATCACTTTACTTTTTGACTTAAACTGATTGTAGGTGCTATAGATAAATTAATAAATGCACAGTCCTTTCTCAAATGGAGTGATTCATCATGATCATCACAAACAATAAGCGCTCTATTATTAGTGTTGTTGCTTTGCTGCTTTTTGCAGCTGTTGGCTATTACATGCCCCCAAGTCAAGTGCAACAGGCACAATTTATTTTGTTCCTGATTATCTTCGGCACTGGGTACCTTTGTTTTACCCAAAAATGGAACTCGCCAATATCAGCTATGACTTGTATGGGGATTTTTGCATTTGGATTATTGTTTTTTAACAAACAAAACACTCCTCCATATCTCGTCCCTGGCTGGCAGTGGTATATCGGAGCGCTCATCGCCCTGGAAATCATCCTCTATCTACAACGATTACGAAAGGCTTAAATTACTAGGACAAGTCCCAGTCCTTGGACCTCTTACCCCCTTCCGTGCAACTGCATGTGGAGGGGGTTTGGCTTTTCTGCTATACCCTGGGCTACAATTTTAAAGTTTTTATCTCATACCTTGTAATCATCTTAGGTATCCTCCTAAAAAAGTCCTACTTTTGGTTTTATGTTCAGTTTTTGAAATGCTTGTTTAAAATTGTCGCGCGGGGTAAACTAGGAGTACATTGATTTTCCCTGCATATGCCTTTTGGTTTACCCTGGCTACTGAGGGACTATACACCTATGATATACGCATTTTCATTTCGTTTTTAGCCGCATTTTTTGGCGGTTTTTATTTTGCCTCAAATTACTTCTCTATGTCATTTGTCCACCTCCACACGCATTCTCACTACTCACTCCTCACCGCTCTCCCTAAGATAGAAGATCTCTTGGCTGAGGCTAAGGCTATGGGTATGACGGCGCTTGCTATTACTGATACAAGTGCTATGTATGGTGCTGTGGAGTTTTATACCAAAGCCAAAGAATATGACATCAAGGCTATCCTCGGAGCAGAAATATTTATTTGCAAAGACCACCTGAGCAAAAACAATACAGCTGAGGATCGTCGTCGCCATCAGCTTGTCCTCCTGGTAGAAGATGAAGTGGGCTACAAGAATCTCATGAAGCTCATCTCTATCGCTCAGCTGGATGGCTTTTACTACAAAGCTCGTGCCGACAAGAAGCTTCTTCGTGAATATGGCAAAGGACTCATTGCTCTCTCGGGATCACTTCAGGGCGAAATTCCATCAGAGCTCCTCTATGGCAACTATGAGCGTGCTAAGATGCTAGCTCTCGAGTACGAAGATATTTTTGGTAAAGATAATTTCTTTCTTGAGCTTGGTCCTCATCTAGACAATGAGAATCAGATGACGGTTAATCAGGGATTGATTCAGATCAGTCAGGAGACTGGTATTCCTGTGGTAGCTGCGTGCGATGTTCACTACGTAAAAAAAGAGCACGCCGAAATCCAAGATATTCTTCTCTGTATCCGTGACAACAAAAAAGTATCTGATCATGAACGTTTCAGTATGCGTTCACTTGATCTTTCTTTTCGTTCTCCTGAAGAAATGACCAATCTCTTTGCGGCTATACCAGAAGCCATCAGTAACACCGAGGCTATCGCTGACCGAGTGCACTTCAAGCTTCATACTGGTGAAAACCAACTCCCCTCTTTTCCACTACCAGAAGGCAAGACCGCTGATGGCTACCTCCGCGAGCTTTGTGAAAGTGGTCTCCACAAACGCTACCCCGACCAGAGCGTCCTCACTGAAGAACACATAACTCGCCTCAACTACGAGCTCAAAATTATCGAGGGTACTGGTTTTGCATCTTACTTCCTTATCGTCCAGGACTTCGTGAACTGGGCCAAAAACAACGGGGTTGTGACTGGTCCGGGTCGTGGGTCGGCGGCTGGTTCTTTTGTCGCCTACCTCACCGGTATCACTGATCTCGATCCTATCAAGTACGACCTTCTCTTCGAGCGTTTCCTCAATCCGGAACGTATCTCCATGCCCGATGTGGATATGGACTTTGCCGATAACCGTCGTGATGATGTGCTCAACTATGTCCGTAGTAAATATGGTAACGACCATGTAGCACAGATTATTACTTTTGGAACCATGGCGGCGCGAGCGGCTATCCGTGATGTTGGTCGCGCTCTCGGTTACCCCTATGATATCTGTGACAAGACATCCAAGATGATCCCGATGTTTACGTCTATCAAGAAAGCTCTTGAAGAGGTACCTGAATTTACGAGCTGGTACGAGAGTAGTGCTGATGTCAAAAAACTCATCGATGCTGCTATGACCGTAGAAGGTCTCTGTCGCCATGCCTCTATGCATGCTTGTGGAGTAGTCATTACCGAGCATCCCGTCACTGAATACACCCCCCTTCAGCGCGTGTCTGGTTCACGCGAAGGTGTGGTGACACAGTATGCAGCCAGCACCAAAGCCAACGCCGTAGAAAAAATTGGCCTCCTCAAAATGGACTTTCTTGGCCTCAAGAACCTCACCATTATCCAAAACACCCTCCGTATTGTCCGTAAGACGCGTGACGTAGAGGTGAATATCGAGGATATCCCACTTGATGATGACGCTACATACAAACTCCTCCAGGATGCTCATACTACTGGAATATTCCAACTTGAAAGTGCTGGCATGAAACGCTACCTCAAACAGCTCAAGCCAACTGTTTTTGAAGATATCATTGCTATGGTGGCTCTCTATCGTCCAGGACCAATGGAATACATCCCGGACTTCATCGCCGGTAAACACGGTACCAAACAGGTGAAGTACCTCCACCCTATCCTCGAGCCAATCTTGAAGAACACGTACGGTGTAGCCGTCTACCAGGAGCAACTTATGCAGATCGCTCGTGACTTGGCTGGCTTTACCCTTGGTGAAGCTGATGTGCTTCGTAAAGCGGTGGGAAAGAAAATCTTGAGTCTCGTACAGGAGCAACGCGAGAAATTCGTAGAAGGCTGTATCGCTACCGGCGTCGGCAAAACCATTGGTGAGAAAGTGTTTGTTTTTATCGAACCATTCGCTGGCTATGGATTCAACCGTAGTCATGCTGCTTGTTATGCATTGATTGGATACCAGACTGCTTACCTCAAAGCTCACTACCCTGCCGAATTCATGGCTGCTCTACTTACAAGCGACCAAGACAATATCGACCGTGTAGCTATTGAAGTTCATGAGGCCAGAGAAATGGGTATCGAAGTTTTGCCACCTGATGTCAATGAAAGTTTTGAGGAATTTGCAGTCGTCCCAGACAAGGCCAATCACAATGGTGGCAATATACGCTTTGGACTCAACGCTATCAAAAACGTAGGTCATGTGGTGGCTCAAGAAATAGTAGAAGAGCGCAAGCGAAACGGACGCTACGAGACACTCGAAGCCTTGACCGAACGTGTGCAGACCAAAGACCTCAACAAAAAGTCTATCGAGGCCCTCACTAAAGTAGGCGCTCTTGATTTTTTTGGTGAACGCAATCAACTTCTCCAAAGTCTTGATGCTATCTTAAAACACGCCAAAAACAGTAAGAACCTGCTAGAGAATCACACCAACAGCCTTTTTGGTGATATGCCTCTCCCGGAAACCAAGATTCACCTGGCTGCCGCTGAACCAGCCACTAAGAAAATGCGCCTCGCTTGGGAGAAAGAACTCCTTGGTCTTTACGTGAGCGATCATCCAGTAGCAGAGTATCAAGAGTATCTCAACAAAACGGCTCTGCCGATAAATGAACTCGAAAAAGTTACTCCTGGACGCACAGTGCGTATCGGTGGTGTCATTAGTAAGGTCCGTAAAATCCTCACCAAAACTGGCAACACGATGTTTTTTGTGGGACTCGAAGATATGACGGGACAAATAGAAATTCTCGTCTTTGGCAAAATTGCCGAGCAAACCGAAAGTCTCTGGCACGAAGACGAAATGGTCATTGTGACCGTAAAGGTCAATCAGAAGGATGGTGACATCCGTATCATGGCTGAAAGTGGCGAGAAGCTCAGCCTCGAAAATGTCTCTCAATTTACCCGTCATGAAATCACTCGTACCCGATCAGCCGAAGCAGCGCTTTTACGGACACCTATTGCACCGAGCAATATCACAGTCACTATCGACTCACAGGCTCCTGGTAGCGTGATAGAAGACCTTTCGCGTCTACTCAAGAAGGCACCTCTCGGAGACCAGAAAGTGAGCGTCTGTATCGCTGGTCAAACCATCGCCACTTCATTTTCTATCACCACAAATGATGAGCTACTCGAGGAAATCAAAAACCTCACTGGAGTGAGTGGTATCAATATCTAAGCTTTGGTCTCTTTACAAAAAAGCCAAAGTATGTCAGAATTCGTTTCTATGCCCAGCACTACGATTTTGACTAACGAGCTTTAGTGTTCTGTATAGACAATCCATTTTATAAAAATAAGCGTTTTTGCCCGTAAGCTAATCCAAAATTAGCCCCTGTCAAAATTGTAGTTCTGGGTATGAAAAACACCTCCCCTGCCATTGTGATTCTTGGACCAACTGCCTCAGGTAAGTCGTCTTTGGCTATCGAAATAGCTCGCAAATACAATGGCGAGATTATTTCTGTCGATAGTCGCCAGGTCTACAAAGGCATGGATATTGGGAGCGGCAAAGTGACCAAAGCTGAGCAAAAACAAGCCCCTCATCACCTCCTCGACGTCGTAGATCCCAACACTGAGTACAATGTCACCGACTTTCTTCGTGATGCCAAGGTAGCTGAAGTAGCTATTCGCGCTAAGGGTAAAACTCCTATTTTTTGTGGTGGTACTGGTTTTTGGATTCAGGCCTACATGGAGAGTCAGTCTTTCCCAGGAGTCAAACCCAACCCAGAACTACGCGCGCGACTCGGTAAACTTTCTCTTGAAGAACTTTTTGCGATGGTCAAAGAAAAAGATCCAGCTCGTGCCAAGACTATCGATCGCAAAAATCCTATTCGTCTCATCCGCGCTCTCGAAATTATCGAAGTGCTTGGTGTTGTCCCTCCAGTAGATCATGTCAAAATCAAAAATGAAAACTACCAGATTTTTGCTATTAGCCTTGATCGCTATACTCACCAAGGAGCTATTCGTAAGCGCATGAAAGATCGCTTCAAAGAAGGTATGGTCCAAGAGGTAGAACGCCTCGAAAAATCAGGCGTCAGCTGGAAGCGTCTTGAGGCTTTTGGTCTTGAATACAAATACATCGCCCTTTTCCTTCAGAAGAAACTCAAACGTGCTGATATGGAAGTAGAGCTCATGCGAGAAGTTAATCGCTATGCCAAACGTCAAATCACCTGGCTCCGCCGTATGGAATCCCTTGGCTGGAAAATCAACTGGATCAAGAACTCTGCCGAAGCCCTCTCCCTCCTTGAAAAAAACGCTGACTAACAAAAAACCTCCTTCACTGGAGGTTTTTTATTTTCTTCCTGAAACAATCATCGGCACGAAACTATTTTACAGTTCGTGCCGATGGATGTCGATCATTGTCTGACTTCACTTAACTTTTCTTGGTGGTGGCAACCAGTCATCGCCGGGAGGACTGCGCTCCGCCTTTACTTTCTCACGAGCAACAGCAAAACGTTGGTGCTGATGATTGTAGACAAGGGCGCAAACAGAGCAGGAAGCTGTCCTTGTTTCTTGATAATAGCCAGCCGCCGGACCATTGCCGAAACGGATTTCACCAGTGGCAATAAATTTTTTGGTACTGGTGTAGGTAATAGCCCCACCACAAGCAGCACATGGCTCTCCTGAATCGAGCGAAATATTCATGGTAGAGCGCCTAGATGCTTCGGATCGTCTAGCTTCACGCAAACGTGTCGCTTCAGCTATTCCACGACGCAGCTCTTTGCTATGCTCTTTAGAAAGAACAACTCCTTGAAATCCTTTCCCAAGTCCCAATGATTTCTTTTCCATGTTTTGAATCCCTATATAGCCTCAAAAAGGATGGACTAAAAGTAACAAAAAAGCACTCTACTGTCAAAAAGATCAGTAAAGTGCTTTAAGCGAAATATAAATTCCTATTCTGATAGCTTCATCTTCAAAATTTCCGTTACAGTCTGTGGGTTGGCACGACCTCCTGACTGTTTCATCACCTGGCCCATAAGGAATTTAAGAGCATTCTCCTTACCTGCTTTATAATCAACTACTGATTTTTCATTCACCGCCAATACAGCATCAGTAATTTTTTCTAATGCTTCTGTATCATTGACCTGACCTAGATTGAGTCTCTCTATAATATGTGATGGATCAGTATCGCCATCACTACTATGATACATCTCAGAAAGAACTGTTTGAGCAGCACTTGAGTTGATCTTACCATCAGCCACTATGGCAACAAATTCGGCATAGTTTTCAGGAGTAATACTGATATCCTGAATAGCCTGTCCTGCTTCATACAAATGTTTACGGAGCTCAGTCAAAAGATAGTTGACTGCCAGCTTACGGGCTCGTTCTATATCAGTGGTGAGTTCTCCTGATTGTTTTTTTTCTTCGAGCTCACTCACTACCGCCTCAAAAAAACCTGCAAAATATTTATCTTCTACCAGGAGTGTCACATCCGCCTCACTCAAACCATACTGTTCTTTGAAACGCTTTGATTTAGCTAGAGGCAACTCCGGCAAAGTGCTTCGGAGATGCGTAAAATATGCCTCGTCAAACTGAAATGGCAAAATATCTGGCTCTGGAAAATAGCGATAGTCATGTGCTGATTCTTTTTTTCGCTGAGCAAAGGTCTCTCCTTTGTTTTCATCCCAGCCACGAGTCTCCTGTACGAGAGGTATTCCATTCTCAAGCGCTTCTGTCTGACGCTTAATTTCATACTCGATAGTACGCTCAACTACACGAAAAGAGTTCAGATTTTTGACTTCTACTTTGGTGCCCGAAAATTTATCTTCACCTTCTTTGTGAAGGGAGATATTGACCTCACAGCGCATCTGACCCTTCTCCATATTGGCATCAGATACCTCTAAGTAACGGAGGAGTTGCTGAAGGGACTGACAAAAAGCTTTGACATCCGTACTGTTATCAAAATCAGCTTCTGTCACAAGCTCCATCAAAGGTACACCGCCACGGTTATAGTCTACGAGCGTATAGTCTGCTCCAGCTGGATGAGTGAGTTTTCCGGTATCTTCTTCCATGTGAATACGAGTGATCCCAAAATTCTTACCATTCACCTCTATAGTTCCTGGTCCACAAAAAGGCTCATCGTACTGAGAAATCTGGTAGCCCTTTGGAAGGTCTGGATAAAAATAGTTCTTACGATCAAACTTACTTTTTGTTGCAAGCTTGCAGTTCAGAGCCAGGCCTACGCGCTGTACACTTTCAATCGCCTGAGCATTGGGCACCGGAAGACTGCCTGGTTGACCCGTACAAACAGAGCAAATATGAGTATTAGGTGTAGTCTCAAGACCGAGTCCATTCGGGCAACTGCAAAACATCTTGGAAGCTGTCTTAAGCTCCACATGCACTTCCATACCAATAACAGGAATATATTTTGCCATACTTTATTTATAGATATCATTCTTTTAATGTGTACCTGTACTCCCAAAACCTTTTTCACCTCGCGCTGTATCATCCAAATCAGTCACTTCCTCCACTTCTGGAAGAGCGACGGCTTGAATCAGTATTTGAGCGATTTTTTGGTGTTTAGTTATAGTATACGCATCTCCGCCCAGGTTGGCGAGGGTCACCATAATCTCACCACGATAACCACAATCAATCACCCCACCAAGGCAAGTAAGTCCATGTTTCGCCGCCAAGCCTGACTTGTCCCATATCAAGCCTACAAACCCTTCGGGAATAGCCATGGCAATACCAGTCCCAAGTACTGCTGTTTCACCTTTTGCTAACACCACTTCATCTATGGTAAACAAATCCAGGCCGGCGTCATGCAGATGAGCGCGTTCTGGTAACTTAGCTTCTGGATGTAATTTCTTGGCTTGTAACAACATAAACTATTTTCCTTTTACGGCTTGATAGATTTTTTCAGCAATCTCTTCTCGTGGCAGTATCTGCTTCCCTTTGATGCAGCTTATCTTGGTCCAATTTTTCTCTGTCCGTGCTATAAAGAGAGCTGATGTTCTACTATTGACCATATATTCCATACTTTCTTCAACGACATCTTTCGCGTTCTTTCCTAGGTAGGTTTTTTTGTCTTTCTTGTTGATCTGATTCTCAAGCATACTCCGAGTCACCTCTGGTGTCACATCAAGAAAAATTACTTTATCTGGTCGAGGAATCTGAAAAATATCATACTCTAGGACACTCAGCCACTCGAGAAATTTCTTACGCTCCTTCACATCTTTGATTTTTCCGCCCTGATGAATCTGGTTGGCACTGACGTACCGATCAAGTACCACATACCTTCCCTCCTTGAGCCAACGCTTGATTTTGACCGAAGCCTCAAAGCGATCTCCAGCATACAAGACCGAAGCAATACGTGGTGAAAGATTCAAAAAATCCCCATGTTTACCAGCTAGGCACTCCCCAATAAAAGCACCAAAAAAATTGTTTTGATACTGAGGAAAATCTAAAGTGACTACTTTTTTTCCTTCTTTTTTTAGGCGTGCTACAAGCAATGCTGCTTGTGTTGCTTTGCCCGCTCCATCCAAACCATCAATGACAATCAATTTTCCCTTCGGCATATCACGTATTTCTCTTAGTTAACTCCAAGCTTAGCCATTATCACATCTACCTTACGATGAAGTTCATCAAGCATCCCTTCATTATTAATCACTTCGTTGGCGTGCTCCTTGAGAGCTGGCACAGTTTTCTCTGTTTCAAATTCATGCTCTGCTCGGAACTGTTCTTCTGATTTTGTCATATCATCTACATTCTGAGAACGCATCGTCAGACGCTCATAGCGAGTCTCAAAAGAAGCATCTACATACCAAAGTGTAAAGCCATCCAGACTATTGAAATACGCAATATCCTGATAGCGACGAATACCATCAATCACCAAAATTGGATGCGTCTTGTCTCCCTCAGCTCTCTTCTCAATCACCTTAGCGAGAAGATCATCACCAAAACCCTGACGTACAAGAATCGAAAGCTTGGTAAGATTCTCACGAGTCTGAGGAATGAAAAGTAAGTCCAAAATTTCTCGCAAAATATCTGAGAAGCGGTACTTCTTTGCTCCATATTTTTCTACGAGATACTCTGTGACAGTATCTTTACCTGATGCCATTTCTCCAGTGACGCCTACTACAATAGCCATATGTGTATATTTTAATTTTTTTCTAATGTTACAAAACGAAATACATATTCACCTTCGCTCCCAGTCTCCTCTTCTACAACTTGCGTAAATTCTCCATACTCTGGAAAAAACACATCCGCCTCGTACTCACCTGCTACCAGAGTCAAATACAAACGGTCAGTGTATGGAAGAAACTGTGCATAGATACTGCCTCCACCTATGACAAAAACTTCTTCTTGCTCGTGAAGCTTCGCCACCTCCAAGGCCTCTTCGATAGAGTACACAGTCAGTACATTAGGGGCATCAAACTCTTGATTGTCGGTCAAGACAATATTGATACGATTGGGCAAAGCCCTCCCGATAGAATGATACGTACGCTCACCCATAATGACTGCATGACCAGTCGTCAAACGCTTAAAATGAGCCATATCAGCCTTAATATCCCAAAGTAAAGCATTGGCCCTCCCTATGCCTCTATTGGTCTCTGCAATGGCAGAAATAATGCTGATACGTGGTTCCTGCATACTCTCTACTGTACCTGATTTTAAGCATATTCTCAACCCGCCAAAATCCCCTTTCTATACTGCAATAGGAGCCTTAATACCTCCATGCGGGTCATAGCCCTCCACTCGTATATCGTCAATCGTAAACTCAAATATATCCTTCACTTCCGGATTGAGCCATAGCTTTGGAAGCGTTTTTGGTGTTCGCAGAAGCTGCTTAGCTACTTGCTCAAAGTGATTATTGTATAGATGGACATCTCCTCCAGTCCACACAAACTCCCCTGGTTCGAGGCCACAGACCTGAGCCATCATATGTGTGAGAAGTGCGTAAGACGCGATATTAAAAGGTACGCCAAGAAAAGTATCACAACTTCTCTGATAGAGCTGACAGGATAGTTTGCCATTGGCAACATAAAACTGAAACAAACAATGACATGGTGGCAATCCACTCTTAGCCATTTCTTCGATATCAGCCACATTCCAAGCACTCACAATCATACGACGTGAATCAGGAGAATTCTTGAGCTGCTTGATGACCTCGGTAATCTGATCAATGTGACGACCGTCTGCGGCAGGCCAGCTTCGCCACTGATATCCGTAGACTGGACCGAGTTCACCGTATTCTCTGGCGAATTCTTCATCAGCAAGGACCTTATCTGTAAAGGCTTTGATCTGTTCTTCCCACTCAGGTGTATTGGGAGCTGGAATAGGGAGATTGTTTTGCATCAGATAGCTCTTAAAAGGCCAGTCATCCCAAATGTGGATATTATTGGCCAGAAGCGGACGGATATTAGTACTGCCCTCTAGAAACCAGAGTAGCTCATTGGCAATCATGGTAAACGGTAACTTCTTGGTAGTCAGAAGCGGAAAACCCTGACTCAAATCAAAGCGCATCTGGTACCCAAACACACTCTTGGTACCCGTGCCAGTACGGTCACCCTTGTCTGCCCCCGTCTCCATAATATGGCTCAATAGGTCGAGATATTGTTTCATAAGCGTTTATTAAAGCTACTTTTAGTGTATCACACCCCTCTTAGAGAAAAACCCTGACCAAATGGCCAGGGTTTTCAGGATTATTTCTTCTTTTTGAAATTGAGACTCATCTTACTGGCGACTGGTTTCTGATCACCATAGTACTTACTATTTAGTCCCTTGCTACCGTATGGTCTCTCACATGGTGATGAAAGATATTCAAAAGCCATCTGACCTATAGCCATCTTGTAGTAGAGCTTGATAGGTAAACGTCCAGCATTGTAGAGCTCAAGGGTCATCTTGAGTTTATTACCCGGATCCAGGTATCCAGCGGTGGTATGGATGATGAGACCTAAGCGACCAAGGGAGCTCTTCCCTTCCAAGCGACCCACTAACTTGTCAGATACGCCCGTCTCTTCAAGTATCAACCCCAGAGCAAACTCCTGCGGATGAAGAATAAATGGTTCCTTCTCACTAATAACTACTGGCTTCATAAGATCCTGCACGGGTGCCTTGGGATCAATCACAAAATGTTTTGAAGTATCAAAAACCAAGAAGTGCTTATCGAGATGAATATCTACACTGGCTGGCTGCACGCACTCTGGCTTATACGGCTTAAGACTAATATTGCCGGCTTTGAGTTCTTTTTTGATGTCGCGGTCTGAAAGAATCATAATGACTAGGTGTTAGGTGTTAGATAATAGGTGTTAGGTACACAATACCAAAATACCTTTATAAAAGCAAAAACCCGAGTTAAACTCGGGTTCAGACTTAGATTTTGACGATGAGTCCAGGCCCCATAGTTGAGCTGAAGACCATAGAACGGATCAAGCGACCCTTCAAGGCCTCTGGCTTCACTCTGTCGATACTCTCACGGAAAGCCTGATAATTCTCAAGAATTTGAGCTTCTGAGAAAGAAAGCTTACCAATCATCTGATGTACATTGGCAGTATCATCATTCTTGTAGCTAACTTTCTTACCTTTCTTCAAAACATCAATTACCTCTCCTACCTTCACTGTCACCGTCTCAGACTTTGGACTTGGCATCAAGCCCTTTGGTCCAAGTATCTTAGCGATAGCTGCAAGCTTTGGCATCATTTCGGGAGTAGCTAGGAGTACCTGGAAGTCTACACCAGGATTGACTTTACCAGTCTTGATATCATCAATCAGATCTTCGGCACCAACGATATCAGCTCCTGCGTCCTTAGCTTCTTTGTCTTTGGTACTAGTGACTACAGCTACCTTCTGATTACGGCCTGTACCATGAGGAAGAACGGCTGTAGAACGAATAAGTTCATCTGACTTCTTTGGATTAATCCCGAGCTTCATGTGAACTTCAAAAGATTCATCAAACTTAGCGATTGGATGAGCCTTGAGAAAAGCAATGGCTTCTTCTGGAGTGTATTCCTTGGTCAAATCAAGACCCTCGATTACTCCTCTGTATTTCTTACCGTGTTTCATATAGTTGTTCGTGGTCAAACGCTCTAATAATAAGCTCCCACAAATAAATAATTATTAACCTTCAATTTTAACACCCATTGAACGAGCAGTACCGCGGATAATCTCCTTAGCAGCGTCTACGTCGTTGGCGTTCAAGTCTTCCAATTTCTTTTCTGCAATTTCAGTCAACTGAGCTTCTGTGATACTTCCTACCTTTTCCTTCAAAGGATTACCAGAACCCTTAGCGACTTTGGCGGCCTTGCGAAGAAGATCTGAAGCCGGAGGAGTCTTCAAGATGAAATCAAAAGTACGGTCTTCGTACACAGTGATTTCAGCTGGAATAATATCTCCCATACGGTCACGAGTCTGATCATTGAAACGAGTACAGAACTCTTGAATGTTGAGACCGTGCTGTCCAAGAGCTGGTCCGATTGGAGGAGCTGGATTGGCCTTACCGGCATCAATCTGCAGTTTGATCATCGCTTTTACTGTCTTTGCCATAATAGTAACGTTTTAATAAGTAATGTTATGCTTTGCGAATCTGAAGGAAGTCGAGCTCGACTGGGGTTTCTCGTCCAAAGATAGAAACCAATACCTTGACCTTACCCTTCTCATCATCTACTTCCTGGACCTTACCATCAAAGTCTTTAAATGGTCCGTCAGCAATTTTGACTGATTCACCAATACGGACATCGATTTTGTATTTTGGCTCAGCCACACCCATACGCTTTTTAAGACTCTCGATTTCTGCTGGATCAATCGGAGTAGGCGTGGTACCAAGACCGATAAAACCAGTCACATTTGGAGTGTTACGTACCACATACCATGACGCATCAGTCACAATCATATCTACGAGCACGTACCCAGGATAGATGCGTTCTTCGATAACGACGCGCTTACCAGCCTTGATCTTAATCTTCTTTTCCTTTGGGACAAGGACATCAAAGATAAGATCCTGCATATCCATAGACTCGATACGCTGTTTGAGGTTACGAGTCACGTTGTCCTCATACCCTGAATAGGTGTGAAGCACGTACCATGAACGCCCGTGATGTTGTGTTTGCTTTGCCATAAGTTTATTTCAAAAGAAATGTTTCTACTAAGTAACTAAAAAAATAGTCTAATCCCCCAAGAAAAAGCGCCACTATAAGACTCATTACAATCACCAGCATGGTGTACTTGATAATAGTCTCACGATTTGGCCAATTAACTTTGAGCAACTCGACTTTAGCCTCCTGCAAAAAACGCAAAAAGTTTGCCATACAAAAAGGTTCAAATAAATACGAATTTCAAGGTCTTAAAAAAAGCCCCGAAGGCTTTTAATAGAGAATCACTTTGTGTAGAGAATACCAGATAAAAGGCGGTTTTGTCAACCCAGCACCGCATTCAAGTCATTTTTACCTTATTCAGTGGAAGAAACCCTGTCGCCTAACGGCTTACACTATAAAGCCTTATTGATATTCCTCCTCTTTTGTGATGCATGGGCAGGACAATCCTTTATTTCAGGTATTTTTTGAGGTCGGACCTCAAAAACTTTAGGAAAAGAGCTCTATTTCACGGAAAAAGAGCTTGTATCGCTCCAAATTTTCCTCAGCTTCTTCACGAGTCAAAGTCAGACCTGGATCATTGATAATACGGTTACGGAGAGCGTGTGCTGCCACGAGTTCTGGTTTTGTCTCCAGATGATGGTCTTTCATAGATTCAAGACGTTCCTTCATATTGGCGCCATGAAATGACATACTGACAAGTACTTCATCCGCAAAAGCGTCCGCTTCTATCAGTGCCGCTTTGTACTGAGACTCTGTACCATGTTCTAGACGATCGAGAATACCCTCCCAACGCTTGATGAGTTTACTTCTACTAGCCAATGGTCGCTTGTATTGAAAAAGTGTCATGCGCAAATCCCCCGCTACATCTCGATGAGTAAACAGGAGGACAATATCTATTAAAAGAACTGCACAGTAGATAAAGAGAAAAAACTTGATAAAAGCCACCAAAAAAGAGGTCTCCCAAAAATGGGCCAGGCCTGCAAAGATGCTACTGAATACAGCGGCAATGCTTATATCCATATGAGTGTATTTTAGATTGCTTTTACGCTTTGTTGTTTTTGCTCCAAGGCATAGGCTACCCGCAAGAGCTCTTCTTCATTAAACCACTTTGAGATAAACTGTCCCCCAATAGGAAGTCCTTCCTTATCACCTATCGGTAGAGAGAGCGCTGGGACTCCAGCTAGGTTGGCGGTCACGGTATAGATGTCTGAAAGATACATAGTCAAAGGGTCGGTGGTCTTTTCTCCAATCGGAAAAGCTACTTCTGGTGTGGTCGGGGTAAAAAGTACATCCACCTGACTGAAGACTTCTTCAAAATCCTTGCGGATCAAGGCTCGCACTTTGTCGGCTTTGCCATAGTACGCATCATAGTACCCAGCCGAAAGTGCATAGGTCCCGAGCATCACTCGACGTTTCACTTCTTTACCAAGGCCATGCTCACGATTCTTGAGATAGGTATCCATGAGAGAATCTCCGCTTTTCTGTCCCTCTGTATCTGTATGTGTTACACCAAAACGAATACCATCTAAACGAGCAATATTAGAACTCACTTCTGCTGGCATAAGCACATAATACACAGCCAATGCGAGCTTGGTATGAGGCAGTGATACTGGCACCAAAACAGCTCCAAGAGACTCTAAGTTCTTCTTGGCTGTCTCGAGAGCTTCCTTGATACTTGGATCGATACTCTCACTCATATATTCCTCTGGAATACCGATACGCACACCCTGTATGTCACCAGTCAATTCATCTTCAAATGATTTGTTGGTAACAGTTGGTGCAGCGGTATTGTCCATACTATCCTCTCCAGCAATACGAGAAAGTACAATAGCAGCGTCTTCTACAGACTGCGTAAAAGTCCCAATCTGGTCCAAACTCGATGCCATTGCCATAAGGCCACTCCGTGAAACTCGGCCATACGTAGGCTTGAGACCGACTACACCACAAAAAGCCGCTGGCTGACGAATAGAACCACCAGTATCAGAA
>CAZYOT010000002.1:26503-34243 GCA_964649305.1 uncultured Bdellovibrionales bacterium | reverse complement strand
TCACTATCCAATTGTTCAGTGATGTCTTTGATGTTCTTGAGGATGGTCATCGGAGTGATACCGTGGGCTTCATTGAACTCTAGCTGCTTCGTCCGACGACGACTGGTCTCATCGAGTGAGCGCTCCATAGCTCCTGTCATGCGGTCAGCGTAGAGTATCACTCGTCCCTTGGCGTTACGAGCAGCGCGTCCAATTATCTGAATAAGCGATGTCTCTGAACGAAGGAATCCTTCCTTGTCAGCATCGAGAATTCCTATAAAAGTGACCTCTGGTAAGTCGAGCCCTTCACGGAGCAAATTCACTCCCACGATACAGTCAAACTCACCCTTACGAAACTGGGTCAAAATTCTGATACGATCTATGGTCTTGATATCACTATGAAGATACTCTGCCTTGATATTTTTTTCCTTGAGGAAACGGCTCAGATCCTCGGCCATTTTTTTGGTCAAAGTCGTAGCTATCACACGGCCACCCAGAAGAATTTCTTTCTCAGCCTCAGTAATAAAATCATGAATCTGCCCTTCATAGTTTTCTTCTGGTTTTGGCAAGATGCCTCGAATTTCTACCTCTGGATCTACAAGACCCGTCGGACGAATCACCTGCTCAGCGATATTGCCACTCACTTCACGCTCGTAGTCAGCTGGTGTGGCAGAGGTAAAAATCATTTGCCCCACGCGCTCTTGAAATTCCTCGAACCGGAGTGGACGGTTATCCAGCGCACTTGGCAAACGAAAACCAAACTCTACCAAAGTCTTTTTGCGAGACTGATCGCCGGCATACATACCGCGAAGCTGCGGTAGTGTTACGTGTGACTCATCGATGATAGTGACAAAGTCCGGAGTACCATCTTCTTTGTGCGGAAAGTACGAAAGTAAGGTTTCCGGTGGCTCACCCGGCAGTTTACCTGAGAGGTGACGAGAATAGTTTTCGATACCATTGCAGTAGCCTATCTCCTGCATCATAGCGAGGTCATAGGTAGTGCGGCGTTTGAGACGTTCAACTTCGAGTGGTTTACCCTCTGCTTCAAGTTCTGCCAAGCGAAGCTTAAGCTCTTCACGGATAGAAGCGATAGCCACTTCTTGTTCCTCCTTGTCGGTCACGAAGTGCTTTGCTGGAAAGATAAATATCGATTCTGGATTCTCAAGAATTTCCAGGGTGACAGGGTTGATCTTGGTGATGTGTCCGATAGCTCCCCCAACAATCTCTATCAAGTACACAAACTTCTCAGAGATAGGCATAATCTCTACGCGATTACCCATGCTCCGAAACTGGCCTGGATTGAGGTCGGCATTGGTACGCTCAAAATGCACCGCTACCAGTTTGTGCAAAAGCTCGCTGCGTCCCATGGGCTGACCCACTTCGAGACGCATATTTTTCTTTTCGTATTCCGCCGGACTCCCCAAACCATAAATACACGAAACTGATGCCACAATAATAACATCCTGCCTAGTGAGAAGTGCCTGGGTAGAGGCATGACGCAAACGGTCAATCTCGGCATTGATCTGAGCGTCTTTTTCGATGTAGGTATCCGAGACCGGTAAATAGGCTTCTGGCTGATAGTAGTCGTAGTAAGAGACAAAATAATGCACGGCATTATCCGGGAAAAACTCCTGATACTCCTGAGCTAGCTGAGCAGCCAACGTCTTGTTGTGTGCTATCACCAAAGTCGGCTTACCGATTTGCTGTATAACATTGGCCATGGTGAAGGTCTTACCAGACCCGGTTACACCCAGAAGGGTCTGAGCGGTGTGCCCAGCGTGGACACCCTCTACCAGCGAAGCAATAGCTCCTGGCTGATCTCCAGCAGGCTTATATTTGGATTTAAGTGAAAAGGGTGATGACATATCATTAGTCTTTATGAAACCACTTACTGTGCTTTTTGACATAGCGTACAAACTTCCTTCCTTTACCTCGGAAAAGGTAGAGTCCAATAAAAAGCCCTACGATACTCAAGCCCACACCATCATCGACATACGGCTTGTACTCCTGGATGGACTGCCAGAGCTGTGAGAGCGAGGCTAGTCCTACATACCCGATAAATAAATACAGAAAATCCTTACAAAAATTACCCAGGAAAGATGCGAGAAGAAATACCTGCATATTCATCTTAATCACCCCGCAAGCAATAGAAGTGATGGTGACTGGGAAAAAAGGCGTGGCTCGCATAGCAAACAAGACTAGCCCGTCCTGAAAATGTTTCCCATTGAAGCGCTGACCAATACCTTCTATCTCTTCATGTCCGATACCAAAAAAACGCTTCATGTATGGCACAAGTATATCCTCGAGCTTATCTCCGAGCCAGTAGTAGAAATAGGCTCCACCTAAACGTGCTATGTTGCCGATAAAGGCCAACATCATAAGATAGAAAATACCATGTCCTTCTAGAAGCGCTACTGAGCCAGCCAATCCCATCACGAGGGTGGCTGGAATAAGACTGATAATTTCTTCCAAAGCGGAGCCAACAAAAACAAACCATGGTAAAGGCACGGCGGTAATAAAAACATGGAGCCACTTTTCTATGGCCATAAGACTAACATCCATACTGATTCACGTACTTACTGCTAAACGACACTACGCTTCCTTAATCATACATTAAAGAAGCGTAGTGTACATCTATTGGACTTTTACAGTCCAATCTTACTTGTCGAAGTCAGCGTCTACAAAGGTAAAGGCTTTCCCCTTTTTGTCACCACGGCCAGTACGACCGATTCGGTGTACGTAGTCATCGTAGGTTTCTGGAATATCAAAGTTGATCACATGACTGACATCTGGGATATCGAGACCACGAGCAGCGACATCGGTAGCTACCAGCACCTGCACTTCGTCACGCGTAAAACGCTTCAAAGCACGGCTACGAGCAGACTGAGTCTTGTCGCCATGAATAGCATCAGCTTTGAAGCCACGCTCAGAGAGGTGACGGACGAGCTGCTCTACACCACGCTTGGTACGACCAAAGATAATGGTCTTGGTCAATTCTGGATCAAGTAGAATCTGGTGAAGGAGGTCTACTTTCACATCTCCCTTCCCTACACGCACCACGTCCTGAAGAACATTTTGTGAGGTGGCACGAGGCTTAACCGTAAACGTCAAAGGGTTGTGGAGGAATTGCTGCGCCAACTCATTGATAAGCTTTGGCATCGTAGCAGAGAAGAAAAGCATGTGACGAGGCTTGCCGATAGAAAGAAGCATTTTCTTGACATCAGTAAGGAATCCCATGTCGAGCATACGGTCTACTTCATCAAGCACTACTGCGTTGAATTTAGTAATATCAAGCTTCTTACGCTCGATAAGATCCAAGAGTCGGCCTGGTGTACCAATCACGAACTGCGGCTTACGAGCCAGTCCACGCATCTGTTCATCGAGGAATTTACCTCCAATACAGACAGTGGAGCCCATACGGAAACCATAAGCAAAAAGTTTCAGCTCACGGTCGATCTGCTCTGCGAGCTCACGAGTCGGAGTGATGATAATACTACGGTGATTCGGATTCTGTAAGGTCTTGTGAATAAGTGGCAGCAAAAAGGCTGCTGTCTTACCAGTACCGGTATTGGCCACACCAATCACGTCACGTCCTTCGAGAATAACTGGGATAGTCAAACCCTGGATAGGTGATGGAGTGGTGAGCTTACGGTGAGCGATGTTTTTCTTGATACGCTCATCAATATGAAAATCATTGAAGTGAGCAACTGGGCTTTCAATCACTGGCAAATCACCCTCAGCCACATGGCCCTTGGTGATACGAGTCAGATCAAACCCGATCTTACCCTGTTTTTTCTTATGTTTAATTTCTCCTCGTCTTTTCTTCAAAACGAACTTCTTTTTGGCTGGTGAGGCTGGGCGAAAACGCTTACCTCGCGTAAGTGGCTGCGACATAGTGTTGTACTACTAAATATATTATCTTGCAAAAAACGGCAAGATAATACATTGAGACAATGTCTTCACTTGCGAGCTAGGAAACCCTGTAAGTTAGTGGTCTACTAGAAAGAGCTCTCATAGAGAGCAACGGCTTTTGCTGGCCATCAAAATGAGGCTAGAAAAAGCTCATTTATACGACTCCTTATTAAAGCAGGATTCTGGAATCCTGTCAACTTTCATATCCTGATACCTCACCCTTAGTTATTGACTTTTATACAAAAATACGCTATAATACAAAATCAGTCGTTCGTGACTGATACGCTCCGAAATCCTAGCGAGAAAGGATTTATATGAGGTTTTGACATGAAAAAGTTCTTTTGGCTTTTGCCTCTGGCTTTGCTTGCTGGAGCTTGCAGCAAAGGAGCTGCTGATCCGGCAAAGGTTGGAGCATCGGCATGTGCCCCGGTCGACTACGCACATGGGGTCTTCTACTTCCCCTGTACCGATGCTGATTTTGCCAATGGCCTGAGCAACTACCTGCGCGATCATCCAAATCTCGAGGTCACCTCGACAACCGGCAACGGAACGGGCGGCTACGGATATGATATAGGCTACTTCGTCACCATGAAGACTACTACCCCGGCTCCGACCAAGTCCGACGAGAACTAATTTCGTCAAAGGTGCTCCATTGGAGCCACGCGACCCTACCTTTAAAGGGGTCGCATTTTTTCACCTAAATTTATCCAAACGGTACTACTATCACTTTTTTAATAATGTTTTTTCGCTCTTGATGTTTGGTGCCTGAGGCGTAGTCAGCGATAGCTCCAAAGAGTACCTCTTCTGAATAGCGGTACAGAGCGCCTCTCTTGGTGCCTGGATCATGGACAATAAACTCTTTGGTCTTGGTATCATAACTGAGGACCACAAGCATATGAGTCTCTGGTCCTGGAGCGGTAAAGTAAGGATTGTGGAGCTTACGACCATCAGTCGGCAGGATAAGAAGATTTTTCTTTGTCACCAAATCTCTCATATCAACAAGAGAGTACAACTCTTCCACACTGCTCGAGGTCACCCCAAAGTACTCCTGGAGCACCGTGTTGGTATCTACTGCCGAAGTGTCATAGGCATGCCCAAACTTTTTTTCTTCAAAGGCCATAATGGCAAGCATCTCCTGGCGAGCATCCCCTATTTTCTTATCCGCTAGAAAACTACTCACCATGAGAAGGCTGGCCTCTTCGCAAGCATTCTGAAAGCGCTCATCTGACCATGAAGCATCAGGGGCCTGGACCACAAAAGCCATCTCCAGCGGATGGTACACCATAGTATTCTCTATGACCGCGTCTTTTTTCTCAGTCGGCACTGAGTCCGCCTCTATAGCAATTTTTTCTTCTACTTGTTTTTCGGTTTCCTTTTCTTTCTGCGTAACTTCTGGCGCTACCACTTCACCGAGTTGGTATTCTCGGTAATTCACCCAAAAGAAAAAACCAATAATAGCCAAAAGAAGAATAAACGGTATCCAAAATTTATTCATAGAGAAAAGCTTTTTGACTTTGGATTTTGTCTTTTATAAAAGTAAGAATTTCTTGTATGTTGCCTAGCGAGACGTTGTTGGTCTCGGTACAGATAGCCGTGAAGGCTTCTGTGTCCTCTGCACTCAGCACTGGGGTGTTTGGCTGCTCGCCCATCAGGTAGTACATGATAGAGCGTGGATTCTCTACGTGTCCGAGACCAAGCGAGTGGCCAAGCTCATGTGCCAGTACTACTATCAAATCCTCTTTATCCTGGAACTGATAGATATTGAGGTCTTTGCCACCATAATCTCCCTGATCAAACACGCCGCCGTCCTTGAAGCGGTCTTGAAATTGATCTACTTTGGCATTGAAACTCTCCACTACCTCTTGCTCATTTTTGGCCAGCTTATTGAGACGCGAGGCCAACGTATTGACCACAAGACGCTGTTCTTCGAGACGAACCCCCTCTTTCTCAAGTCTCTCTGATTCTTTGTTGAGGCGCTTCACATCTGATTCGGTAGCCTCGCCACTTTTATTTAAACGTGATACCTCCTTATTGTAGCTATCAAGAGCACTCTCGTAAGACTTTACTCCCGCTTCATAACTGGCTCCTTTTTGAGCATATTCTTTTTCAAGCGCACTATAGGTAGTGTCTATTTCTGTTTGCTTGCTATTGAGATGTGCTTCTTCGTTGTCTAGTTTATTCAACTCCTCAGTCCGCTCTTGACGTTCATCGTAGATAAAATTAACGGCAATAGCTCCATGATTCTGATCAAGCTCAAATAGCTGCCTGTGAGCTAGCTTCTCCCACGGCATCACCGCTTTTTCAACTGCTTCTTGTATTTCTTCGTTGGTCAGATGAAAACGTGGGTCCACTGTCCCTACTCGATACGTCAAAATATCCTTACAGGGCACCTGTCTCCCCAAAAGATACAGACCACCGATAAGGACAATCCCTAAGGTGTAGATTTGGATCAGCCACTTCATAGCCAAAAATTCAAAAAACCACCCGAGGCACAGGCTTTGGGTGGTTGTCTTTATTTACTCAGCGCTACTACTGTCATCTGGTGCTAGAGCATCACCCGGAACTGGGATAGCGTAGTCCACAAAATAGCGGATGTTCGCTTTCTGTTTTTGCTCAGTCAACCACTTGCCGACTTCGGCATCAAATTTCTGACCTTTGATTTGTTCCTTGATCTTGCCTCGGAAATCTTCCTCAGTCATGCCCTTAGGGGCAACAGCCTTACTCTGCTCGAGGTACTTATTGACCTCGTCGTCAGTAGCGGCTATTTTATCAGCCAAAATTTTCTCCAACGCTTTCTGGAGGATAATCTGCTCACGGAATTGATCCATAGTCATACCCTGCTGCGTCAAAGCAGCATCAAGAGTGCTCCCCTGCTTGGCCATGCGGTCTTCAAGAGTACTGATCTCTGTATCCACTTCATCACCACTAATACTAATACCCTGCTTCAAAGCTTGTTTCAAGATAATCTTTTTGATCACCATGGTATCAAGGGCCTGTCCTCCGGAACGCTTTTCAAGCTCTTTGATCACAGAGAGACGACTAATGGGTTCACCATCCACAATAGCGGCTACAAAAAACCCGCGTCCCATAGAACCGATAAGAATCAAAACGATAACCACTAAAGCCAATGTCAAAAGCTTCCAGTGCTTAGCTATTTTTTCCTTTAGAGTAAGGACTGGCTCGTCCTTAGTTTCTGTCTCAGTTTCAGTTTTTTCTTCAACTTTTTCTTCGGTCTTAGGAGCATCTTCTGTCTTTGCTTCTTCTGCTCCTGCTGCAGTTTTTTCTTCTACTCCTGCCTCCTCTTTTTTTTCTTCTACTATCGTTTCTTTTTGGATTTCGTCATTTTCCATAAACATGGGCTTTCGTTAATTAC
This sequence comes from uncultured Bdellovibrionales bacterium, assembly GCA_964649305.1. GTDB lineage: Bacteria > Patescibacteriota > Minisyncoccia > Moranbacterales > UBA1568 > UBA1568. The sequence continues at coordinate 26,979 of CAZYOT010000002.1, read as the reverse complement.
TCTCCTCTCAGTGTAGCGGAAATGCCAAAAACTGTCTAAATAGGGCTATGGCTACAAAACTCTGCCAGCATTGAGACTATGGTGTATTTCCAAAAATTCCAGGCACTACAGTATCTACCATGCGTTTTTGGGTTTCTACCTGATCATCTGCAGATAGAAGTAACGCCAGACTGTACGCTCGGATTACATACTGACTAGAATCTCTCCCATAGCCAGGGATACGGCGTTTATCATTGCCGTTTTTGTCCTCTCCTACTACAGTAGAGGCAAACTTGGTCATCGCAAAGTAGACATCATACCCAAAACCATCCTCATACTCACCATCGAGCTTCTCAAGCAAACTCTCTCTGGTAGAAAATTCCTTGGCAAATTCTTTGACCGCCATCACAAGTCTGCCTGGTCCACTATTATAGCTATTGACCAAAACTGGAGTCAGAAAATACCGTCGAAACATCTCTCGGTTATCATCGAAATGC
>CAZYOT010000002.1:11411-26493 GCA_964649305.1 uncultured Bdellovibrionales bacterium | reverse complement strand
CATATCATATCGAGTGCTTCTCCAGCATGATCACGCACAAATTCGTAAGCTCTCTCAAAAAACTTTCCTGCTCCCTCTACTTGATTAGTAAATTGAAGTATATCTTCCATTTTATACCCAAGCTCTTCGGTCCATGTAGAAGGCATAAACTGCATAATACCTACGGCTCCCACTGAACTCTTGGCATCATTAATATATTTGGATTCTTGAGCCGCTAGGCCAGGTATCAAAAATTGTAGCTCTTCCTTGATAGCAACGGGTACTCCCTGTATATGATCACCCACATGGTCATGCAGGTACTCATAACGAGAAGCCTCTTCATGTCCTTTCACACGCTTATGAGCAAAATGCCTGACTACGTCCAGATAGGTCTCTGCCTGGATATTCTCATTCTTGAGGTACTGATCGTTTGCCAATTCACGAGCGAGGAAAAGTAAGTTCATTTGTCTCGGTAAAGATTTCTTGAGATCACACTTGGCCTCGGGGAACTCCTGACATTTTTTGGTACGCCAAGCATCGAGCCACTCCTGCGCTATCTCACCTGTCAAAATACCTGTTGAGCCCTCTTTCTCACCCGGAGCAATACCATCAATTGGCTCGAGCTTAACTGGCTCTCCGAGTGGGAGTCCGTCTTCGTCTACAAACATCACTTCATCTAGCTTGAGCTCACCATAAAATTCCATGTAGCCTGCAAGCTCGTTGGTAAAATGGGGTCCAAATTTTTCTGTATTTTGCTCTGGCGCACGCTCCTCCTCTCGCGCATGTCTTTTTTTATCCTTTGCCAGGTTGGCTATCTCTAGGCCTGCCACAGTCAAGGCTAGACCACCTGCACCAATCAAAAGCTTCCTTCGATCGATACTGCCGAAGCTCTCTTTTTCTTTGGACGATGGAGTGGGTGGTCTTTCGTACGGCATACTCCTACAGTATACCAACCTCTCATAAAGATGGCTAAACTTCTGGAGAAAAACATCTTGTATCTCACCCTAGCTAGTCCTCTCGTTCATTTTCTTCTCTTTCCTCTTGGTGTTTGTTGGTCTCTTTTTGGACGCGACCTTTCCATGAACGAATTTCTTTGGCCTCAAAAGCATGCTCGTCTGTTTGTTTACCAATAATTTTTACTTCCTTCTGGTCATCCTCTTGGTCTCGTGCATCTACTGCTTGAGAAATATCCACATCCCACTGCTTCTCTCTCGTATCGAGTATCTGTATACTCCCCGTCTGATCGGAGGATATCACAGCGCCGCCAAGTAAACCCTTCTCTGGCTGAGACCACTGCTTCTCTACTGAGGGCAACATTTGCAGTACCTTTGCCTGTGGCAGCGCTTGCATCAAAAACTTTTCTGTCGGCTCATCTGCTGGCGATTCTTCAAATACATACCCCAAAAATATACTTGCTGTCAGTAAGAAACTCCCGAGCAAAATATACTGGTAACGATACCCTCTTCTAGTCACACGTAGAAATGCCACACTCCCGACCAAAAAAAGACCCAGGAGAAAAAGACTCGCAAATGGGACTCCCGACCAAATTCTTTCTAGCCAAGTAAACTCTGCCTGCTCATAGGCATCCCAATCTATCTCAAAAAGAATATGCCATGAAAGAGCGGTCGCTAAAATAGCCAAAATACCCAAGAGCCAAACAGCTGCCCAGTAGAAACTATTTTTGAACCGTATTTTCCAAAGAGGAATCGGTTGCACTCTTTTCTCTTGGATAGCCTGAAGCGTTTTTTGTGATAATGCTGACATATGAATGATTAGTTATGAGATGTATCAGAGAGAGTTTGTAATAAAAGGGCTCGACCTCGGCGTATCAGTGTGGCTATAGTGCCTTTTGGTTTTTTGATAATATCCACTATCTCTTCATATGTTTTTTCTTCCAGGAATCGTAGGATCAGTACTTCTCGATACAGTAGTGGCATTGCGAGAATGGCCCGCCGTACATTTTGTATATCATTTTGTAAGAGGAAATCTGCTTCGGCGTCTTTAGTAGTAGTGACAAAATGAGCAGCGTCCTCAAGTGACACCTGTGAAAGAAAGGGTCGTACCTGGACACTGCGCAGCGTATCTATAGCCTGGTTATGAGTAATACGATACAGCCAGGTAGAAAATTTCAATTGCTCATCATAATCGTTGAGGTGTCGGTAGGCTTTAATAAAAGATTCCTGGAGCATATCACTCACTTCTTCATTGCCCCAGCCCGTCAACCGAATTAAGTAGCGTCGCAGTGGCTCTTCATAGCGCTCCATAAGGACACCAAAAAATTCAGGGTTTTCTCGAGCCTGAATAAGTAACTCTTGGTCACTCATAGATACAGATGCTTGTCGGTCTAGCTCTTTGAGGGTCATAGATGTGGGTGCGCAGGGAATAAAGATGAAAACTTTTCTATATGAAAAACGTTCTATAGACAAAGGCCTCCATAAGCCTGTTTACACACTACCATATGAAAAAATATATAACGAGATTCTTTTTACTCCTTTTTGTCACCACTGCCTTTTTTGGTCCTTTTGTGGCTATTGTGGCAATCGAAAATAGTAAGCGTAATGCTGAGCAACTAGCCAATCTTTCGGGCGCTTCAGAAGCGGCTGCCCTACGCTATCAGTACTATCAGGATGTCAATAATCGCAAGGCTGACCTCAAGCAGGCCATGGAAGATGCCAAGGCGGAATATGAGCAACTCCTCAAAGCTCAGCCCAATCTTGTGAATGACGAAAAAACCCCCACCACCAAGACTACTCTTCAGCCCGTCACGACCCAAAAAATTGTACAGCAAAAAGTAACCGTCGCTGCCCCAAAGTCCTCTACTAAAACAAAATCTTCTTAAACTCTATGTCTTGGCGCTCCCCTAAAACATATTTTGGATTCCTCGTCTTCCTCGGTCTGCTGTGGCAGATTCACATCCCCGCACCTGAGCACCACTCTCAAAAATCCTTCTCGTATTTTTCCAACCCTGCGCTGGCAGAAGATGAAGGTGAAGAATACGAAGATGATGAGGATGACTACAAAGAAACCAAAACCAGCAAACCAAAAACTATCACCAAGACTATAGACGTCGTAAAAAATGTAGTGGAATACAAACCAGTTACGGAAACCGTAATCATCCTTGATGAAGCCTACCAAAAAGATACTGATGGTGACCAGTTGGTAGACGCTATCGATCCAGATCCTCTACTCAAGCAAAGCGAATACTTCACCGATATTGATGGTGATGGAGTCCCCAATGCCCTTGATCAACACCATGACGAAGATGACTTTGCCTATTACGATTTTGAAACTGACGAAAACAATAACGGTATTATCGACTCCTATGAACAATAACCAATGGTTATCACTGCGTTACCAGGTATCCAAAGAAATTATGAATACCGATATTCTCTGTGAAATCATGCACCACCCCGAAGACCTTGAGAAAGCCGAGAAGTGCCTCAATCACGTCTTCACCCTCCTTTGCAAATTTGAAGCTCGTTTTAGTCGCTTTAAAAAAGACAACGAACTCTGGCATTTCAATCACTCTACTCACCACCACCCCTCAAAGGACCTCTTCAATCTACTTTCTGGTTCTCGGTATTATCACCATCTGACCAATGGCTTGTTTGATCCAAGTATTCTGCCTGCCCTCGAAAAGGAAGGTTACAAAAGCAATACGTATTCAAGTCCATCTGTCCCTCATGTTTTTACTGAGCTCATCATCACACACGAGCCAGAAGAAATTACCAAACCTCTTGGTCTTCTCATAGACTTTGGTGGTATAGGCAAAGGCTACATCGTAGATCAGGTAGCAACGTACCTCAGTGAGCACTTCGAAAACTTTTTAATTGATGCTGGTGGAGATATCTATACCAGTGGTACCAACCAAAAAGAAGGCTATCCTTACTGGGTAGTTGAGGTGGAGAATCCTGAAGCAGAAGAAGATCCAGCTGCTCTTCTCCTCCTCAAAGATATGGCTGTAGCTACTTCTGGTCGCAGTCGTCGTCACTGGATACAAGACGATAAACACAAACACCACATTATCGACCCACGTACTGACAAAAGCGCGTCCCCGGATTTTCTTTCTGTAACTGTTATTGCCGGTAGTGTTATCAGTGCTGACATCTTAGCCAAAGTCCTTTTTATTTCTGGTAAAACTAAAGCCTATGCACTGGCTGAAAAATTTCACATCGCTGCACTCTTTATAGAGGATACTGGAAAAATTGTTATTAATTCATACGCACAAAACTATGTCTGGCATGCCACATAAAAATTTCTTTATCCTTTTTGTTTTGCTCGGCATGACTTTTTCGTCCCCACTCTATGGAGCCGTCAAAGATAGTGACACCGATGGTCTGACTGATCAAGCTGAGACAGAAGTCTACCTCACTAATCCTCAAAATGCCGATAGCGATAGTGATGGTATCGATGATGGCACAGAGGTACTCAATAGCACTAATCCACTCAAAGCTGAAGCTCTTACAGAACCTCTGTCTAGTCATGGAATTGTCCTACAAATAAAACAGGCTCTCGTATCCTTGCGTTCATTCTTCTCTTTCTAGCAGAAATGAGCAGACTACAGATGAATACAGTCTGATTTCCTATATAAAGGTCTTTCTTATCCAATCATAGCAAGACCTTTTTTGACACGAGGTCTTCGTAACATAGATCTCTCATGCTGTTCCCTGCGTACATGTGCATAGAAAAAATACTTAGCTATCTCAGTCATAATCATATAGAGGACAATGATAGCCAGTAGTCCAATCAAGAAAATTTTTGGCGGATGTACAAACTTAAGGAGTGGCCCCAACGGGGAAAACGGTATCACGACTACTAAGAGAATAATAGAAAGAATCCCTCCTATAAATGGCCAGCTTGAACGGCTCCGGAAAAATGGCACCACTGCTGTACGAATACTAAAAATAATGACCATCTGTGAAACCGCTGACTCCAAAAACCAACCTGTTTGAAAAAGAGCACTCGATGCCTGAAAGACTTGATACAAAATATAAAAAGTCATGATATCAAAAAGCGAACTCAGGCCTCCAAACACCACCATAAACTTTCGGATAAATCGAATGTCCCAACGGTATGGCTTCTCTACTAGATAATGATCCACATTATCCTTAACAAGGAGCAATTGACTAGCATCATACAAAAGATCATTGAGAAGAATTTGTGCTGGAAGGAGCGGTAAGAAAGGAAGCCATAAAGAACCAATAGAAAGACTGACCATGTTGCCAAAAGTAGAGCTTGTGCCCATCAAGATGTACTTCATAATATTGGCAAAAGTCTTTCGTCCTTCATAAATACCAATACGCAGCACTCCCAAATCCTTCTTGAGTAGAATAAGGTCCGCCGACTCCTTAGCTACATCGACTCCGTTCTCTACCGAGATACCTATGTCTGCTGCCTTGAGTGCTGGAGCGTCATTGATACCATCTCCCATATAGCCCACCACATGTCCTCGTGACTTGAGAGCCTGAATAATTTTGAGTTTGGCGCCCGGATTGATATGAGCAAAGAGAGAAACTTCCTCCACCCTCTCTCGTAAAGCTTCTGCCGAGAGGGAGTCAACCTCTTCACCTGTCATAACATACTTGGTGGACAAGCCAATCTTTTCGCAAACACTTTTGGCTACCAAAGCGTTATCTCCGGTAATAATTTTGAGTCCTACATGCAATTCCTGAAGTTGCTTCACTACCTTAGCAATATCTGGCTTGATAGGATCAGAAAAAGTGAGCACCCCTACCAAGGTCATGTCTCGCTCATCGGCCTCAGAATATGTCTCACGCGGGTCAATTTCCTTGATAGCGACACCTAGCGTACGCAAGCCTTCTTTTCCAAGTGCTTCCAAATCTACCTTTAGAGCTTCCTTATTAGTACACACATCCAGTATGGATTGAACCGCTCCCTTGGTGATCATGAGATAGCGTCCCTGGTACTCCACAATCACCGACAGTCTTCTACGATAAAAATCATAGGCTACTTCCCCCTTCTTGATCACACCCTCCAAAAGGTTTTTTTGGACACCTAAGAGTGCTTCATCGAGTGGATTTTTGTATCCTGACTGCAGAGCGGCATTCATCGTGGCATACTGAAGTACTACTTTATCCACTTCTCCCTGTAGATTGAGTGCTTGCTCAAACGCAATTTCACTCTGGGTCAGTGTTCCTGTCTTATCTGTACACAAGACATCCATCGAACCTAAGTTTTCGATTGCTGGCAAAAACTTCACAATGACTCCCTTCTTCGAAAGTCTCAATGCTCCCTTGGTCAGATTGATAGTGAGAATCATCGGAAGTAGCTCCGGTGCAAAACCGATAGCAATAGCTACCACAAACATGAGCGACTGAATCACTTGGTGGTCTATCCACACGCGTCCAATAAAAAGGAGGAGTCCAAAAAAAATAGTGGCCCGTACAAGAAGGAGGGAAAAGTTGCGGAGCCCTTTTTCAAAATCAGTGGCTGGTTTTTCTTGACTGATAGTCTCATGAATCTTACCAATTTCTGTGTCTTCTCCTATCCGTACCACCGAAGCCAAACATGTACCCGAAAGCACGTGCGTGCCCATAAATATTTCTTCGCCTTCACTTTTCTCTCGCGGAAATGATTCGCCTGTCAAAATAGATTCGTTGAGAGAAAGATTTTCTGTCTCTACTATCCGAGCATCTGCCGGCACGATATTACCTGTCTGTAGACAAATAATATCTCCAATAGTGACATCTCTCGTAAGTATTTCTTGTTCTTGGCCATCGCGAATCACTCGTACTCTATGATGGAGTTTTTCTGCCAACTGCTCTGCAGCATTTTCTGCCCGATCTTCTTGATACGCATCCAAAAAAAGACTGATACAGAGTATCGCCCCAATAATCACGGCATCTATTCCTTGTCCCAAGGCTGCCGAAAGTAAGCTTGAAAAAAGAAGGATTAGAATCAGCGGGTTGAGTGCTTTTTTGACAACCCGAAACACAAACAAAGTTTGCTTTCTTGTTTCTAATTCATTGGGCCCATACTCTCGCATGTGCTCATGTACTTCACTTTGTGTCAGACCTTGGATAGAAGACATAGCATTACTCCTATTCTAGCATGTCACCCTATTCTTTTCTTCCTGCGCATGTGCCTGCTACATATCCAGTAGACCAACACAACTGCAGAGAATATCCACCAGAGGGGCGATTGATATGCAAGAGATCACCGGTCACCAGAAGATTAGAGACTTTTTTGGAACGCATAGTTTTCCAGGCTATTTCGTTGGGCTCTACACCTCCATCGGCCACCACTGCTCGGTCAAAGCCCATGAGGCCTACCACAGTCACTGGTAACGCCTTGAGAACGTGTGCTATCCGTTTGCGTTCTTCTTTGGTGACTGAGTGGACTTTTTTATTAAGATCTACACTCTCTGCTAAAACCACAGATAAGCCCTTTTCTGTTCCTTTGGGTATAAACTCTTTAAGTATATTTTTGAGGGCTTTATTTTTATTATCATCAAATAGTTTGACCAATGTGCGCTCTAAGGTACCCAAATCTACCTGCGGACAGGTATCTATATACGCTGTTACTTTTCCTCGATGAAGCAAATCCGCTACTTTGTGAGCTGCATTGAGAATAAGTGGTCCCGATAGGCCAAAGTGAGTACAAAGAATATTACCCACCAAACTGAACTGCTTCTGACCCTGCACAAAAAAATGAATTTTTACCTCCTCAAGCGTCACTCCCATAAGAGCCTTAATCCATTTCTCTTTCACCGCCAGCGGTACGATGGTAGGTGTTGGCAAAGCAATAGTGTGTCCCAATTTTTCCAACCAGCGAAAGCCATCTCCAGTAGAGCCTGTTTCTGGATGGGAGACACTGCCTGTAGCAAAAATATATTCCTTAGCTTCATAGCGTGTATCACCACAAAGCAAGGCTTCGATACTCGTATCGCTCGCAAGCACCTTGGTAACTGGTGACTGATATTGTATTGTCACCTTGCCTTGACTTAAGTATTTTTCTAGGACATTCACTACATCTTCTGCCTTTTCACTCATAGGAAAAGCTCTTTTGCCTGCCTCAACTTTGAGTGGCAGTCCACGCTTTTCAAAAAAATCAAAAGTTTCTCTTACACCAAACTGAGCAAAAAGTGAGTAGAGGTATTTCTCTGCTCGACCATACTTCCCAAGAAAGAGTTTGGTGTTTTCTTCGGCATTAGTGATATTACATCTGCCTCCACCAGAGATACGAAGCTTTTCGCCCAGTCGCCTGTTCTTCTCTAATAGTAAAACTCTGAGCCCACTTTCTGCGGCACGTCCAGCTGCCATCATGCCCGAAGCTCCTCCACCCACCACTATCAAATCATATTTCATACAGCTATCACCAATAAATCAAAAACCTATCGTACCATAGAATAGAAAAGGACGCCTACCGCAACGGTCATTAAGACAAAAGTGAGTCTCACAAAAAAATTAGAAAGTTGACTATTCTTATACTCACCCATGATCATCTGATTGTTACCCACCTTGGCTATCATAAAGAGTAGTGGTACGGCTGCCACTCCATTGAACACTGCAGTAAAAATAAGCGCCTTAATTGGATCGAGTCCAATAAAGTTCATAGAAAGTCCCACAAGCGTAGCTAGGATAATCACTCCATAGAACCCCTTGGCTCGACCAAACTTACGATACAATCCTTCCTTCCATCCAAAAGCCTCACTGATAGCATACGAAGAAGAGCCCGCCAGGACTGGCACTGCCAAAAGACCCAACCCTATAATACCCACTGAAAATATTAGCTTGGCCACAAATCCTGCATTAGGAAAATTCTGCACCAATGGCTCAAGGGCTCGTGCTGCGTCAGCGGCTGTGTTGATTTCTGTGATACCGCTTTTGAAAAGCGTAGAGGCACAAGCGATGACTATAAACCAGGCAGTCACATTGGCCAACGTCATGCCAATAAAATTATCAATCTGGAGATTGCGTAAAAAACGTCTGGTTGGTTTTTCGTCTCGCCCAATACTCAGACGGTTATGCTTGGCTATCTCTTCTTCTACCACTTCCGATGTATCCCAGAAAAAAAGATACGGCGAGATAGTAGTACCGAGCATGCCCACCAGGATGTAGATAGTATCAAAGGTAATCTCTGGTTTAATAAAAAATGTATGTTGAATCACCGCTATCCAGTCTTGGTCTACCAAAAATGTGGTCACTGGATACGCCAGGAGTGCAATCGCTAGCCACTTCAATATCTTGGCGTAGGTCTTGTAACTCACAAAGACCACCAACAAAATAATGACAATCGCATAAACAATAGCCAGAAGAGCAAAAGGAGCATCGACAAAAAGCTGGGTGGTCGCTGCCATGGCACCAAGGTCGGCACCAATATTGATAGTATTGGCCACTACTACCAGGGCCACCGACATATAGAGCCACTTCTTACTGTAATTTTCCTTGATAACAGCCGCCAAGCCTTTGCCTGTAATAGCGCCAATGCGCGAGCAACTCTCTTGGATAGCCAAGAGAAAGGGGTACATCAAAGGAAAGGCCCACAGAAGACCCAAGCCATAGCCTGCACCAGCCTGTGAATACGTGGCAATCCCGGATGGATCATCATCAGCAGCACCAGTCACCAAACCAGGACCTAGAATATGCAAGAAACGATTAAAACGCTTACGGCTCAAAAAGTGTTTGGCGATATTGTAAGCGTGATGTTCAGTTTTTTTGATAGCTTTGAGAGCCTCTTTTTCCTTCTTCTCAAAAGTCTCTACAGGGTTGTTCATAAAAAACGCAAAGCGATAATACTCTTACTATACCACCCCCAAAGAAAGCCTGCACTTATTGCACTAAGACAATGCTCTTGCCATCTCTCTACAGAGAAGCTGCCATCAGTCCACAAATAAGACCTAAAGTAATCATAAATAAACCGAGGAATTGTACCTCAAAATCCGTACGCATCAGTTTTTGTGAAAGCTGAATCGCCTTATCAGGAAGCATCAGAATCACGAGACCTTTGATCATGGCTGCATAACCCATCACCGTCAACAAATTATGTCCCCAGCCGCCAGAATTTCCCTGTCGTATAACCACCAAAAAATATCCCAAAGCGAGAGCCATCACTCCACCGATATACAGTGCGATAGGTTCGTGCTCAAGATTCATAGCCAGACGCTTGGCCGACTTAGGGTATGTCATCATACCAATACCAAAAGCCAAGTAGACGAGACCGAGTAAACCATATGTATGGATATCTGACATATGTTTTTGTTTTTATAATTAGTACCTACAGTATATCAAAAGAGCTTCTCCTATGAAAGCAATATTTTCTTTATTTCCATCTTTTATTTTTCTTCGAAAAAACGTATAGTAAAAGAGAAATCCTGTATGGCTATCAAAAAAACAAATTGGTTGTTTTTTGTCATGCTCTTTTGTGCATTCGGTTTACCATTGGTAGTCAATGCTACTGTTACCACTCTGGTCGAATGGACTTTTCCTCAAAATCCCGATGATGCCGTAGCCGATGGAGGCACTCCAGAAAATATCATTCGGTCTTTGACTCTTGTGGGAGCAAGTATCCCTACCTACAACAACACAGGTGCCACTACCTTCTCAGCACGAGCTATTGGCTGGCAAACTGGCCAGTCACAAAAATACTGGCAAGTGGCTCTCGATACCCGTGGTTATAAAAACATTCTTCTTTCATCCAAACAGCGAAGCTCCGCTACAGGACCTCGTGATTTTGTCGTAGAATACCGCATCGGAACCAATGGTACGTGGCAACCTATCTCAGGAGGCATCGCCACTTTGGCAGACAACTTTACTACCGGCACCCTCAACAATCTCTCACTTCCTAGTGAATGTGAAAATCAAGAACTTGTATATATTCGTTTTGTCATGGCTACTGATACCAGTGTCAGTGGCGGTACTGTCTCGTCTACTGGCTCTAGTCGTATCGATGACATCAGTCTTCAGGCGGAGCTCATAGAGGAAGTCTCTGATGACCCTGCTCCTACTAGTGGTTGCCTCACTACATCTCAGCTCGTAACCTTCAATGAAGTCCTTCCTTATCCTGCCACTGCTGATCAAGAGTACGTAGAGCTTGCCAATCATGATACAAAGTGTGTCGATCTTTCTGGCTGGCGCATAGAAGATCTGGGCCATCATATGTTTATCATCCCTGGCGGTACTCTCATCAATCAAAACCAACTCTTGGTTTTCTTTCGTAATTTCTACCTCAATAACACTTCGAGTGAAACCATCTATCTCTACAATGCCGAAAATGAGCCTGTTGATAGTCTGAGTTACGAGCGAGCGATCAAGGATTTTTCCTATAGTTTTGATAATTCTCTCTTTCGTTTTACTTCACTTATTACTCCTGGCGATACCAACCTTTTCGATGAACCAGACACTGAAGAAGATCCTGATACGACCGAGACGTCTAAAGACATCTTCCTAAATGAAGTTCTCCCCAATCCTAAAGGCAGTGAAACTGCCGGTGAATACATTGAGCTTTTCAATACCAGCGATATTGCTCTCAACCTCAAAGGCTGGAGTCTCGTAGATGCTTCTCACAAAAAATACACCTTCACGGAAGATACCCTCATCCAACCCCAAGCTTACTTATTGCTACCGCGCACTGTTTTTAAATTTACCCTCAATAATTTTGGCGGAGAGACTATTAGTCTCTTAGACACCAAAGAAAAAACTATTTCTTCTCTAAGCTATATCGATCCCAAAGAAAATACCTCCTATAGTCGTAAGGGAGATACTTGGCGCTACACTACTCATCTCACGCCTGGTACAAAAAACATCTTTAGCAAAGAACCAAAAATTCACATTGAGAGCTCACGCAAAGGTTATGTCAAAATACCATTCTCTTTTAAGGCTACTCTTGGTAAAGGAACCTCCTCTAAAAAACTTTCCTATCGTTGGGATTTCGGCGACGGCCATACCAGTACCCTTCCGGAGCCTCGTCATATCTATCAACAAACTGGCCAACACTCAGTGACGGTACGTATCAGAAATGCCAAGACCGAAGTCGAAAAAACATTTACTATCAGTCTCAAAAAATTCCCCAAAGCAAACATTACTATTACTCGCCTCTCCCCTAACCCCAAGGGCAAAGATACCAACCAAGAATGGATAGAAATCCAAAATGTTGGGCATAAAACTATTGACTTAGCACACTGGAAAGTAGCCACCGGTCAAGAAAAAGAAAACCTCAGCAATCATCCTATCCTCCAGAGTCTCCTTATCAAACCAGCCGAAGCTCTCAAGCTTACACACAGCGATACAGCCTTCTCACTCCATAATACAGAAAGTATAGTAGAGCTCCGCTCACCCGATGATACCACTATTGATACAACTGCCTACCAAGAAGAAATCATCCCCGAAGATGCTGTCTGTGAAAATGTTTCGGGTATTTGCGATTTCCAAGATCCTAAAGATGAGACTATTCCTGCTACGGAAACTCTCTCTGCTCCTGAAGCAAAAGAAACTACTAAGCCATTTTTCAGGCTCGATGCAGAAACACCTCTTGATACCGCCGAGTCTACTGAGCCCATAGTCCTTCCTCTGACTGAAAAAGATATCCTCATCCAGCATATCGGCCAAGACCTAAACTCTCTTCTTAATCTCTATATCCAAGAGTGGTCTGACAAACTATAAACACATACACATCACTACCGTAACCATTCTCTCTGACCATCCCAAGAAACTCTCACGATACGTGAAGCCTGCACACTCTCTGCCACTACTTCACCATCAAGATACATCACCGTATCACCAAAATAAGCTTTTGCCTCAGCAACAATCCTCGCTGGAGTCAGTCCTTCCGGGTTGGCACTTGGAGCAATGAGCGGACCTGTCACTGTAAGTAAACGCCTGAGGTGTTCGCTAGAGGGCACCCGATACGCTAGGGTATCCCCTCCTCGGGTAAGCCACTCGGGCTGATCCTTGACTGGCACTACTACACTTACTGGTGTTTCCGTGTGTGATGAATAGATATCCTCCAAAATATCTTGATCAAAAGGAATATCAGCTATAGAGGCTACTAAGATGATACAGGGCTTGGTCGGATTTCTTTTTTTGAGAGCATACACTCGCTCAACCGCTTCCTCATTGTCAGCGCAAGCCACTATACCATAGAGCGTATCTGTCTTGATGATCGCTACCTCACCTGCCAAGAGACCTTTCTGAATATCTGCTATTGTTTGTGACATTTCTGTATCGTTTATGGACCAAACCCGTAGATAGCAAAAGTAATAAAGAAAAAAACTCCTATAGAAATCACATCCAGAAACGCTACCAGAAGTGTTCCTCCGATACTACCCCAGACCGCTGTCCGCTTAAATCGTAGAGTGTAGACCAGATACCATACAGCAAAAATATTGAGTAGGAATAGAGGCAGAAAGTACAAGATCAAAAAACCACTATACACTCCTGTATTAGCAGCGCCATCTATTTTAAGCACTCCCCAAAAAGTCACAAGAAAAAAGACTATTTCCCAGAGCAAAAAACTGCCGTATATTTTCCAGAAATGCATTTGCAATTTTTCTTGTGAAACAAACATAAATTCATTTTACTTTGAGGTTGTCAGCTGGAAATTGTCACTCTGCATATACTCATACTCCTCTAGCCGCTCTGGATGAAAAATAATTTCATTGGTTGTCCCTGGCTCTAGACTCGCGATAAATTGCTGGAAGCTCCCCTTGTGGCCAGTCCAGTCCCAGCTGATCACTCTGTCGGTAGTTTGGATTGCTGTTTTCTTGAGCGCGTTTCTATTGAGTGATCCAAGCACATTGATAATCCAAGCAATGACTGTATAGTGTCTGGTATTCTTCATGCCTAGACGAATATATGGTATTTGGTATTCTTCTGCCAATGTGAGCAATGCGCGAAAATACGGTGGGAAATAATGCACGTGTTCATGAGCATTCAGTCCGTCTGGACTTTTGCCAAAGCACGCTTGAAATTCCTGTAATTGATCATGCCAAACCTGGTGTACTCGTGCTGGTCGATTGGATCCAAAGAAATAACTCCACACAAACTCTATTAAACGTAAGAGAAAGCCATCTGCCAATTTGCGGTTCTTATGGATAATATGTTTGCGATCCAAGTGAATATCGAGCTTTACCCCCGAAGCTAAAAGCTTTTCTACTTCATTTGGCCGGAGTAGACCATGCATCATGACAGATACCCGACTAATCTTCTGAGCCTCTACAAGCGCGAGAATATGAGCATTAGCAAGCTCGCTAATACCAAAATCATCTACAGAAATGATCACCTGCTCGGTTATTTTCATATGTTATGACACCCTATTAAGCCGAAGTATACCAATAATTAAGCCTCGCTACTAGGGGTGTATATTATCACAAAAATACGCTATAATACGGCTATAATCAGCCTTTCTGCAAAAGAAACTCTTGCTATGAAAAAGATTTCTTTGATCATACCTGCCTACAACGAAGGCGAGAACATTCCCCTTCTCTACGAAAAACTCCAACCCATCATACAGCAATATCAATGCCAATACACTTTTGAATTGTTATTTGTAGATGATGGCAGTACAGATGACACCCTCAAAAACATCCAGTCCCTGGCGAGTAAAAACCCTCAAGTCTCTTTTATCAGTTTTTCACGTAATTTTGGTAAAGAGTTTGCAACCACGGCTGGCCTCAACCACTGTACTAGTGATGCTTGTATCATGCTGGATGCTGACCTCCAGCACCCGGTAGAGCTCATCCCTCAATTTATCAAAAAATGGGAACAAGGATTTGAGACCATCATCGGAGTACGCAACAAAAACAGAAGTGACTCTTGGGTCAAAAAACAAGGCTCTCGTATTTTCTACAGAATCCTCAAATATATCTCAGACACGCCTGTCATCCCCAACGCCACCGATTTCCGCCTAGTAGATCATGTGGTCATCAGTGAATTCAATCGCCTATCCGAAAAACAGCGAATGACTCGAGCCCTCATTGACTGGCTTGGCTTTAGAAGAGCGCTTATCTATTTTGATGCCAACGAAAGAGTCCATGGCACCGCCAGCTACAGTCTGTGGAAGCTTGTTATCCTGGCTATCAATGGCTTCATCTCACTTAGTCTGCTTCCGCTCAAGCTCACAGCCTATCTCGGCATCTTTATTACTA
>CAZYOT010000002.1:5551-11401 GCA_964649305.1 uncultured Bdellovibrionales bacterium | reverse complement strand
CTGAAACTTTCTATGATGCTGAAACCCTCGCCATCTTCATTGTGTTTCTCGTGGGCATCATCCTCATCTCACTTGGTCTCATCGCCTACTATATCGCAAGTATCCATCAAGAAGTCATCCGTCGCCCTCTCTACGTGATTCGTCACAAGAAACTTGATTCTTCCTCATAAAAAAAGTGAGGGTAGTCGAGATTTACTCAACTACCCTCGAAAAAAGTGGCGCTCCGGCTGGTAAGCCAAATATATTATCACCACCTCTACGATACACTTGCGAACCGAGCTCCCACCGCCCCTTCTTAAAATAGGGTCTGGTAGGAAGGGCTCCGCCACACTCTTCATAAACAGGGCAATAATGCCGTGGCACAGAAGAAAGACTGCAACCAGTGCAAAGGCGGTTACCGAGAAACCATAGCGCGTGAGCTAACTCTAGAATCTCAAACCCTTGTTCTATCGCTATGCGATAAAAAAGTGGCCGCAAAATAGACTCGAGCCGAGCATTCGTGACAGTTATCTTTCCATTTATAATACCTGTCGCAATCGCGAGGCGTTGTACATGTAGATCAATCGGAAAGGTATTCTCGGGCAAGTCTTTGATTGCGCCCGCTTCCTGGTAAAAGAGTGCCAGGAGCGAAAGCAACTTGGTACCATAGCCCGGTAACGGATGATTCTCCTTGAAACGAACAACGTCCTCGATACTCGCGTGAGAGAAGATGGCGAGCGGATTACGCCCAAGAAGCGTGTGCAGTGTCCTAGCATTGACCAGCCAGTTATCCGTAGCCGTGGTTGGCATACTGACCTGATAACGTTTGAGTGCCTGCTTTCTATCACTCCACTTCAATTCAAGCACTGATGCTTCGTAAAATCTCCTTTCTTGATGCCACAGTTTATTATGTGTAGCATAGACATTTTCACTCAAGTCTCGCCTATCGGTCAGAGTGGCGAAGAAAAGCCATCTTACATGATGTTCATCTCCTACAGTAACCCCTTCTGGCCGAAACTTGATTTGCGGTGCCTCTTGTCGGTTGATGTGTCCGTAGATTTTTCTCCCAGCTACATAATCGGCGTAGAGTTGGGCGAGTACTTCTCGCGCTCGCCCTTCATCAACCTTCAATCCCCTAAAATGGGATATCGTCATCTATGACTCCTTCTTGGATTGGGGCTATATCAGGCCACCACTTATCTTCTTCATTTCCTTCTACAAATTGTCGATAATCCTCATATGAGCGTCCTTCTAGTTCGCTAATCCATTTGGTCTCTGGGATGACCTCAAACCGAGCACACCCCTGTGCCTGTTTTTTGAAACCGGCCTCGGGCTGATCCGGCGTTTGATAAAACCAAATATGTGGACTTGAAGGCAACTCTAGTGAAGCCTGCTCGTAGAGTATCACCTCTTCATGACGCCCGTAGATGTACTCATAGTCATCGTATAAATCAGCCAATGCTGACTGAATCAGTAATCGGCGACCACTCATTTTCATGAGAAGATCAAGTAGAAGTGGCTCCCTGTAGTAACGGCTATTCCGAATCCACTGCATAGCTTGCTTGACCTTGGGACCATAGCTCCGATACTTATTGTATTTACTTGACTTCAGAGTATCACGAATCATTTTAGCAAATCTTCGCATCCAAATAGCCTCAAAGTAACCTACATGCTCTTGCAACATCTTTTGGTACAACCAGGTATCCCTTTTGTTTAGAGTAATCTGAATGCCCTTTTCAACATTACGTGAGCTATACGATATGAATCTTCTCCCCTTATCCTGCCATCCACTTCTTACCTGAACCAAATATTCTTCCAGGCACGTAAGAATATAAGGAAAGACCGCCTGACACTGAGCTTCACTCATGCGCACAACCAATGTACGTTCACGAGCAAAAATACCCGAATGTACGGGACGATATGGACGTGTCCGACGTAGTCCAATTTCGAGCAAAACTACTTCTTGTTCATAGCCAAGGTAACCACCAGGGCCAATAACCACCAAGAGATCAACTACCTGCTTATTACTTGCGCCAGTATTATACTGCACCTCTACCTGATTTGATTCAGTTAGACGCAGCACATACCTTGAATACTCATAGTGTCTCGCCACATCACGCCCGATACGAGCATGATGCATCTGCGGATATGCTCGCCGAGGTTTTTTCTCGCTTACAATCTGCGTTTCCATCTAACCCTCCTAAAGATTGACAATGAACCAATGGGTTAGAATAGCAGATTGACCCACCTGGGTCAAAACGCTTTTTATGTATAAAAAATGGGGGACCTTGTCTTGCGACAGAAGTCCCCCAATTTTGGTTGCGCCCTGGATTCAGGGATTAGCCCAGGACTTTATCGAGCGCAGCTCGATTTTCCCGGGTTTTGTTGGCATAGATGGTGAGTTCGGGTCCGAGGTACTCGACCAAGGACTTTTCGCCACCATGTTTCACCCACTGTCGTGCCTGCCTAATGGCCGGACTTGGCAAGTGATGTGCCACCGCCATAAACTGAGCCACCTGGTCCATGTTGCCACGATACAGACGACGAAGCTTAGAGCGTTCCTCGGGCTTCGAGAAGCGAATCCAGTTGGCGATATTGTAGACCGCAAACATAAATGCTGCTCGATGATTCTCTGTGCCCTTCAGCCCCATCACTGATCCGGTGGTCAGATGAGCGGACTTATCGACATAGAGATTGATCATGCTTGCCCCCTCGGCTCCGCTCGCATCATGCCGGATAGCGTATGATGTGAACTGATAGAACCCAAAGGAAAACATACTATCCCCGAGAGCCGGCAAGGAATTGAGATATTCCGAACCAGCATTTTGCAAAAGAACTTCCATCAACTGCACATTGACATCACCGTTGCGCGAAGGCAGAAGTTCTGTCATTCCGTAACCGACGAGGTCGCGTCCGGAAATCTGTGCGGCAATGTCTTTGAGGAGCGAGCAGCCATCTGCGGACAGATAGTGTTTCTCCTTAGCCTGGGAAGTGCGCACGCGCTCGTCCCATTCCTGACACAGACTATTGTAGTCAAGGGCAGCGTGTACCGCCTTGATTTCGTTGTCTGCCTCTGCCACAAACTCCGGCAAAGTCTTGAGGCCTCGGTCACCCGCTTGGTAGCGAGCAACAACCTCCTGGTAACTCTTCTGGGTTGCGGGGGTAGCGCCGCGTGCCAGCTTACGTTGCCAAAGGTCCCCCAGGTTTTCGACGAAATTAATCTGCTCGAATTCTGGGGCGGTGCCCTGAACACCTAGATACCAGGCATTCAGATTGCCGAGCTTCATCCCCCGAAGAGGACGCAGATCGACAATGAATGTATCCACTTCGCCGTTGACCCTCATGGGGCCGTACGTCGGCGAAGCATCATTGCTTACTGCGGGTATCGCGAACTTGACTGCGGGTGTCGTGATTCCCTGTGGCTGACTCCCTCCGAGGAAGAGACTCGCCACAAACATTCCTAATATTTCCTTGATCATCACTCTAATCCTTCTGTTTTCGATAAAAAAACGGGAGTTTTCGAACTGCTAACCAAGGAGACCACCATGAAATTCATCACTGTTGGGCCAGGAGAGACCCTCCAGGTTGGCAAACGATTTCTCATTTGACAACCTTGCATTATACTCCAAAAATATGAATATGTCAATACTGTGAAATAGGCTTTTGTAAAGCCTAAACCTCTGGTTTATCTCACTAAGGTTAATAGTAAAAAGAGATTATGGCCGACTTTTACTTTATATTAAACTTTATATAAAAAGAACCCGGCTCCCCACTGAAGGAGAACCGGGTCTATTCCTGTCGAAACAGGCTTTAGGCGCATTGGCCAGGAGCAACCACAACACGAACTCGCCGCTGGTCATGGGCAATCAGAAGAATACCTTCCACTAGCCCCTGCATCCAGGCCTCTGCTTCATCTTGTGCCCGAGTCAGAGCTTGCTCGCAGTAGGTAGTCCGAAGCTTGCTTTCTGCTTCATTACGAGCCTCTCCCTCGAGCAAAATGTTTGGCCCTTGGAAGAGATTCTTCACCCAACCCGTTTCCCGGTAGAGTGTGTGAGTCAACCTATTGTCGAGCTTGCTCACGATGATCTTGGGTGGTGGCAAATAGACGGTGACTTCTTCCTTGGTCTGATGAATATCCTTCACCGTGATGGCGTGGATATCCCTGAGGTCCAGCCCCGCCCAGACAGAACCGTAGGCCATGATGACCAGATAGTCCTTGTAGAATGGCCGCTGGAAAAAGTTACCTCCCATCGACCCTCTGGGCATTTCCACCCAGCCAGAGGCAGTGGCTGTCACCAGCTTGCTCTGCCCTTGTATCTGTTGCAGGATGACCGTACTACTGAGCGGCTCTTGCTTGAGTGCCAGAGCATCAGAAAGTGATGGCAGTGAATAAGTCAGTGCTCGATTGATTTGGAATACTCCCATGACCAGCATGAAGCTGAGCAGGATAGTGGTACCAAGCGGCCAACCTGACCGCCTGAGTAAAGGAACTATTGTCATAAATTCCTCCCTGTTGCTGAGAAGAAAAGCTCACATTATCTTCTCCTACTTTTCCCTGTTACGAAATCTTGGTGAGCTTTACATAGTTACATATTTTGACTGTTTTGTCAATAGATAAACTCGCTTGTACTCTCTTTTTTAGTGTTAGTGATCAATGGTCCAAAACTCTTACCCACTACTACTCCGATGACACTCCCGATGATAGCACCTGCAAAAAATTCAGAGAACCAGTGGATATTGGTAGAGATGCCAATACCGATAAAAAAAGCATAGCCAAGAGCCAATCGCTGCCACTGCCCTTTACCTGGGAGTAGTGTCACAAACGTCATCACCATAGCAAAAGCAATAGTGGTGTGCGATGATGGCCACCCCCAGAAAATTCCATGCTCCCAAAAACCGAGCTGGAAGCCATGACTACTATCTATGAGTGTATTAGCGAGGTTGGGTTGGGTACGCCCGGTGAAAGCCTTGTAAGTCGATGATATGAGCGAGCCAAGAATCGTCGCTTGGAGAAGTGCCCCCCCCACTATTTCTCTTGTCTTCTTTTTACCTGCAAGTCCAAGAGCGATAAGACTGAGTGGCAAAAACATAGGCACCAGTCCACCTATCACCGCCGAGGAAAATAGAAATCGAACTGGTAGCGACTGAGCTGTGACAAAGTACCACCAGTCAAACCCAGACATGACAATCACAAAAGTCCCCAGGATAGCCACTCCGTGCCATACCAAATTCCGCCCAGAAAAACAGGCTAGGAGATTCGGTAAAAATGAACGAAAAAAGTGTTGCATATATAAATATTAGTATAAAGCTAATAAGCTAACATTTTCT
Organism: uncultured Bdellovibrionales bacterium; assembly: GCA_964649305.1. Classification (GTDB taxonomy): domain Bacteria; phylum Patescibacteriota; class Minisyncoccia; order Moranbacterales; family UBA1568; genus UBA1568. Next base: position 6,094 of record CAZYOT010000002.1, on the reverse strand, counting down.
AATTAGAAGCGTGGCTATCTACATCTATTACGGACTCTAATATCTCTATGTCTTTGAGAATTTCATACGATTTTATAAGCTTCAGATTTTCCCCTATTATTTTATTTTTATTCGCTATATGTGGATAACGAAAAAATTCATTATCTAAGTCATTTCTAGAATTATCAAATACTGGTGGGCTAAAATCATATTTAGCATACTTTGTAACTAATTTTAAAACTTTCTTCTTTTTCCGTGTATCATTTATGTCAATAGCTTCAAGTGCGCCCACTAAGATATCTGTATCATGAGATTTAATAATTTCTTGATTTGACTTAACATCAAGACTTTTTAAAAAAAGTTCAATTGCGTGCCTAATAGAATAAATTATTGGAATAAATATAAGACCACTTTCAAATCTCCATTCAGCATCTTTATTAATGGTTGGAACCTTATTTTCAACTTCAATTTTTTTCAGGACAGAAATCTTTGCACTCAGCAAATAAGTTCTTGCAAAATGCTTCCAATTAATAAAATTTGATTCTACAGATTGTTTTTTCATAA
>CAZYOT010000002.1:0-5541 GCA_964649305.1 uncultured Bdellovibrionales bacterium | reverse complement strand
CATAAAAGCAAAAACGACACCCTATTGGATGTCGTTTCTTACTTTGCGGGGTGTATTGAACGATGTACGAATATTCTTTATGGAGAATGATCCTTATTGGAGCCCTGATACTATCTCCTCAAACAAAGGTCTCATATACTCATCAAGTACAATATTTTCCTGAGAGAAAAAATCTGTGATTTCCTTCTTATCTTTTTTTAGCGCAATAATCTTTCCGAATTCTGGGTCTTGATTATTCTCTCTGAGTTTCTTAACAAAGTTGTTGTATCTCTCTAAAAACACTCCTTTTGTGTCTTTTAGAACCACCGTGAAGATCACCGTCATCTTATCAGTTGGTCCCCCTTCTTTTAGATAGGCTTCATCAAAATCTACTACCCGAGAAGTATCGTTTACATCTATGTCTAGCTCTTCTTGAAGCTCTTTGGTGACATTATGCTTAAAATCAAAATACTCACCCTTAAGGTCATCATTATCTATTCCCCCGCCACAAAGCTGAACAATCCCATGTCTTGAGGTTTGTGGTCCCATCTCTCCGAAGATATAATACTCATCGGAAGTTTCAACGAGTACAGCAGTATGGATAATATGCACACCATTTTCGTCTAGAGATTCCTTATTCTGACAATAAAGGTAGTGAGCGTAATCCGTCTTCTCTACTAAGATGTTTATTGCATCTCCTACAGCTTCTTTATGTGTGACGGTAAACACCTCGCCTCTTGTATATGTCTTACCACCCGCAATGAGTTCATTCCAGTAACTATCAATTCTAGATTGAATGGCTTCTGGTAATTGTACTTCTTTATTACTAAACCGAACGCTAATTTCTTTTGCTGGAGATACTATAAAAGGCTTCATAACTCTTTGCTTATTTTCTTAAATAAATCCCAATTTTGAATTGCCCTAGCTTTATTATGATCAGCTGCTGTTTCATAAATTTCACGGTCCCAAAAAAAATAATCTTGCTCAACTGAATCTATCATGAACCGCACTGTCAGCTCTAGTGTAACATATTTCAGGGCCAATAAGGCTTGTTCGTATCCTATTTTGTCTTCCCCAGTCCCTTGAGAGTACCCGGAAATGAACTCCTGTAGTCTATAAGTAAATATCTTACTATCGTCTTGTGACATTAAGGATCGTAAACAGTCTCCAATATCAATGAAGATAGAGCCCACCATGAAGGTATCATAATCAATAAAAGTAAAAGGATTTCCTTTTGAAGAAAAAAGGATATTCTCAACCCGGGGATCTCCATGGATTAATTGATGGTGACTATTGAGAATAAATGAATACTTTTCAAGACTCTCAAATAACTCTTCAGAAATTATTTGTAGCTCTATAGGATAAAGCTTTTTTTCAATTTTAAGCGCTTTCTGAAGATAGAAATCTTTATTATGAAATCCTTCAATTTTATGAAGGGGGTTGTACTTCAAAGAAACAAGATCTCTATGAAACATGCCCAACCTCTCCCCTACCTCAAAGTAAAATCTCTGACCAATGGAAATTGATGAGAAATCATTACCAGGAATATACTTATATACCCTCCATATTTCCGAATTCCAGCTAACTGATACGTTTCCTTCTTTTGTTTTTAACGGCTTTGGACAATGCCACTTCCTATTTTCTAAATGATCAGCAATTACTTCTATGTCCATCATCAGACCTTGATCAAAAATCCTCTGTAGTTTCTGGAGAATATATACATTATTTTTATTATTTGTAATCTGATAAGTCTCATTAATAAGACCCCCGGGAATACTTTTTATATCCGATATTTCTCCTAAATCATATCCACTCCACGTCTGGTGTATTTTCTTAAGCATTTTTAAAGTCATAAGGAAAAGCCTTTACAGAAATCTCATCAAATATAATGTAATCTGGTGTATTTGAAAGATAAACAACGAGCTCCGCAATATCATGAGTTTGTAAGATGTTATCAGTGAGATTTTTATCAACAGAAAGAGACATTTCTGTAAGAACACTACCCGGCGAGAGGAGCATATACCGGATACCACTAACAATTCCCTCTTGCTGGAAAGACTTCACCAAAGCTTTTAAAGCAGATTTACTAGCGGCATATGCAGGAGCCTTTATACTTCCTGATATACCCCACCTGGAACCAATAAAAATTATCATTCCTTTCTTGTTATTTTTCAAAAAGTGTTTAGTTCCATATTTTGCAATATAAAAAGAACCAAAAGTATTCACTTCCATTGTTTCTTTCAAATCTTCTACACTCGTATTTTCTAGACTTTTAAGTTTCAGTACTCCTGCGCAATTTATAATTAAATCAAACTTTATTTTTGAATTATCAAAAAATTGCTCAACGGTTTGGGGAGAATCAATATGAAGACTCTGATAAGTAAAATTTTCATTACTTTCAAGCTCCTTAGGTATCTCGGTTGATCGCGCTACGCCAAAAACTCTTTCTCCCTTCTTTAAAAACTCTTTAGCAAGCTCAAGTCCAATACCTCTCGCAACTCCTGTGATGACAATATTCTTCTGCTTATTCATAGAGTTTATTGAGCGAATCTTTACTTAAGGCATCATTAGAACTCAAAGCCCTTCTTTTCTCTGAGACATTTAAGCCTCCTTCGTTATTTCTATTATAGACGATATATCCTTCTTTTCTACAAACATACTGAAGTTCATCCTCAGTAAAAAGTGACTCATGTATTGATTCAGCAAGTGGATTTTCCCCTATTACTAGCTCTACTTCAGATTCTCTTTTCTTAAGATACTCAGAAACTACATCCTGAATACGTGCAGATGATACAGGAAGACAGATGACATCCCCGTGCATTCCAAATCTTAAGGAAAAATCAATTAGTGAAATAACCTCATGTTTTGTGAGTAGATATCGCGTCATTCTTTTATCTCGTATCAAAAACTTTTTTTTATTTTGAATACATTCTTCCAATTTTTGAAGAAGGGATCCGCTGGAGTAAAGAATATTTGCAAACCTAACATTAACAAACTGGACATCCCTAATTTTAAGCTTCTCGCTCATTTCTTCAATTTTCTTTTTTGACTGACCCATTGAAGAAATTGATTGAGCTGCCTTATCAGAAGAACATACAATAACTTTCTTTATGCTTAAATGGGCACAAACTAATTCTTCAATTTTTTTAAAAACGTTAATGTTTTCCCTAAACACTTTCTCAGGGAATTTAGCGCCAACTGCGAAGTGTTTGAGAGATGCGCAGTGGATTATACATTCCAACTCTTTCACCTCTAAAATTTTATTTTGAAAAGATAAATCCTGTATATCATCAAAAAAGACTTCCAGATTACCACTGTATGAATGTTCATTGGAGATATTTAAAAGACGAGCTACAGCTTCTTCGGAACGATCAACGGCATAAACATTTAATCCTAGCGATAGATAAAAATTGGTTAATGCATAACCAACAGTTCCACCAGCCCCTGTAATTAGTATATTTTTGTACATATTCTTAGAAAAAAGACGCCCATTATTTATTGTTATTATAGGGCGCCTTAGGATGATTTTCCAGAAATTGGCTTGCCAAAATACTTTGTGATCAAGGAAGATCGTTCAGTTAGTTGACGTAAGCCTTCTGGTGTGCCAAAGTCGGTGAAAAACTTGTTATTAACAACTCCCCATACATTTGGCAACAGCTTCTGCATTGTCTCTCGTTCAACATAGAGATCTGATTCAAGGTCAACAGCTTCAAGGAATGCCTGTTTCCTTAGAGCATAAAAACCCATGGTGCTTACAGGCGTTCCAGATTGCACGCTCTCTGGATCCCACATGCTAGTAATTCTACCAGAATGATTATCAAGCTTCACCTTACCAAAGTTTGGGACATTTTTTCTGCTTGTTGCCAAGACCGAACAGTCTGCTCCTCTGATTAGGTGGGTATCAACGAAATGGCGGAGGTTTAGATTCCAAACATTATCTGCTGTTAAAAGCAGTGTATGCTCAAACCTTACTTCCGACACCCCGACAAAAGAACTCCAGGTAGTGCTCCTGGGATACTCTTCTGTTACTAGGCGTACTGATGGAGGAAAATTATCCTTAATTTCCTTCTCAATAAGTTCGGCATGAGATTCGTCGCTTCCCGTTACTACGATGTCCGTTATTCCGTTGTTTAACAACCAGAAAATTAGAAATCTTAAGAACGGTACGCCCTCAAAAGGAATAAGGCATTTCGGCCTATTCCTACAGAAATCACCAAGACGCGTTGCACGTCCTGATGCGATAATTACCGCTGAAATAGTCATCAGGACCTCCTTTGACTTAGAGTTGAGCTACATTAACTTAATTTAAAAGGACAACATAGAATAATGCCTCTATTCCGTCTAAATGTCAATGGCTCTCATTAATCTTTCTAAAGACCCTAAAAATACAAAAAACTTCCACACTATAAGATGTGGAAGTTCCGTTTGCGGACCGGACGGGATTCGAACCCGCGACCTCTCGCGTGACAGGCGAGCGCTCTAACCAGCTGAGCTACCGGTCCATGTTTTGGACCAACTAATTATACCTATATTCTGACTTTTTTCAATCTTTCCAGTAGCAGGGGCGAGATTTGAACTCGCGACCTCAACGTTATGAGTGTTGCGCTCTAACCAACTGAGCTACCCTGCCATACTAAGTGCTTTTATCAATCCCATAATCCGATAGAAGAGACTCGAACTTTTTGTTACCGCGACACAAAGAGTCCCAAAATGCTCATGGTGATTTTCATATATCTTTTTATTTTTTGCTTTTATTAAAATTGGCTTTCTGAATTGAGTGAAAGAAGATCTCGTTACCCGAGACCAATAAGCAGTCACCTGATCTATTCTATCTGCATGAACTTCATTTATCAAAACATAAAAATAAATTCTATCTTTTGAAAGAGCAAAAGCCTCGGTCAACCATCTAACAATAAAAAGTATTGCGGTTGGATCAGAATTATAGAACCTTACTCTGTTTTCTGTTTTTCCTCCTTCTCCCCAATAAAGAGCTAATCCGGCAATTAAAAGCTCTTGCTTGTTCAATTTTTGAATATCCTTTTTTCCTTGCAATAAATAGTACTCTACTTGTTGCTTCTTTTTTTCCTTATTGGCCAAAGCTCCTTTTAATCTCCCTACATAACCTCCCTTCACCATTTTTTGATGAAGCCTCTGAATTTGACCAGAATTAAGTTCAACATTGCGACACCAAATACTAGCAGAACTTTTGGATACTCCTAGCTCTGTCGCAATATCTTTAATACTATAACCTCTAGCTCTTAATTTTCTTGCCTCTATTTGTTGGATTGATTTTGACATTCGAACCCCTGATATATATTTATATATAAATTATAACAAAGGTTTAAATTAGCTTCAATACATTTTTAAAGTTCTAAAAACAGAGCTGTTGGCTATCTATTTTGTTGCGGGGGGTGGATTCGAACCACCGACCTTCTGGTTATGAGCCAGACGAGCTACCAGGCTGCTCTACCCCGCTATATATATTCACATTTCTGACTGGGCTGTGGGTGATCCAGGACTCGAACCTGGGACCTCAACATTATCAGTGTTGCGCTCTAACCA
>CAZYOT010000001.1:40304-49045 GCA_964649305.1 uncultured Bdellovibrionales bacterium | reverse complement strand
TAAGATCTCTTTTGATCTCTCCGTCAGAAATCACTCCGTAGGCACAAAATCCTGTTTTGTTCCATCTCTCTGGAAGTGCGCGTTCCCGAGACAAAAGATTTGCAAAGAAGATATTAAGAATTGTTCCGTGAGATACAATAAGTAAAGTCTTACCAGGATTTTCTTCAGAAACCCTCCTTACCCCCTCCTTAAATCTCTCTAGAGCATCATTTCCACTTTCACCATTGAAGGCTTTGTAATTAAGATCTTCTAATTGCCTTCTCTTTTCTTGCTCAAATTCCTCTTTTGTCAAAAATTTTTCTCCTCTAGCGACCTCATCAAAAAAGGAAAGTTGCTGTATAGATTTTGAGAGCTTCTTGGCAAGTGGCTCTACCGTCAGGAAAGCTTTTTTTTCATTAGATGAATACAGAAAATCTGCTTCATTCATCAAAGGAATCTCACTCACCTTAATCGCTTGTCTTTCACCTTCCTCAGAAAGCATCCATTCTATAGCATGAATATTGGGGTCTTTTTCAGTTTCAGCATGTCTCAAAAAAATAATTCTTGTGTTCATAGTAATAATAATGTCGTATTAATAAAAAAGGAGTGCTTCGAGATTGTTGTCTCGATAAGCACTCCCAGTATATGCCTCCGCGGGCCTCCTATGCAAGAGCATGGAGAAGGCTCTCATAGATTTCAGGAACATTGACATTAAAGCCGCGGGTCTCTGGATTATACCCACCAACCAAACCCTCTTTGATAAGAAGGTCAAAGAAAGCATCTTCCTTATGTTCCTTCATTGAACGGAGCATTCGGATAACTTCTGGATCTGGCTCAACAATATAACACCCCATATTAATGAAGTCTTCTACTGTTGTTCTCTCAACCCTCTCCCACTGAACAACTTGGTGCTTGTCCAGAATAAAGCGTGCGCCTTGCGGAGCAGCCATACTCTGCGCTACCAAAATTGAAACTGGAAAATCATGCGAGAGATGAAACGCCTCAAATTCAGCCCAGGAAAAGTCGCAGTAGAAATCTCCTGCACACCCATAAACCCTTTGGTTTGAATTGAGGATATTCCTAATCATGGGACCAAGAGGGCCTGTCATCTCCGCATCAATATCAATATTGACCGGAGCAAGCTTTTCAATGTTGAAGATGATATGGGGGTAAGTTTCCTTACTACTCCATATACGAATGTCTTCAAAATTGCTCGTGGCCCTAAAGACAATTTCCCCCAAAATTGTCTTACCTGGGGTAGGAAGCGGGAGTAAATGCTTGGGCAAAAAAGGGGCGATTGATGATATGTAACTCGCCATTCTCTCTCCCCTCCCTCCCGCACTAATGTGAAGTGTCTTCATTGTCTATCTCCTATTTCGTTCTTATATGAGGAAGATGAGAAGCGCTAACATTATCAACCATGGTACGATTTACCATTGGGTGATTATCATCAGTCATTCCAACATCGCTATCGGGATGAAAGGTAATCACATCCATACTCTTCGAGTCTGTTTCGAAACTATGGAGAGTTTCGGGAAGCATCACAAATACATGTCCACCCTGAAGGGGCACTTCTTTGCCGTCTTCTGGAGCCAGACAAATACCGCTCCCTCGATACACCACATTAATTCGTATTGACGGGTGAGTATGAACAGTTTGAGAAATATTGGGCGGAAAATGAAGATGATTCAAGCATGGATCACCTTTTCTAATAGGCGGTACCAAGACTGTGTCCGTACTACCATTGATATAGCGGAGTCGACCATGATCTTCAATAGGGCCTCCGCATATATTCATTCCGCGATAACCCTTTATGGAACTTACCACACCCTGACCAGAGCCAGAGATAATGGTCGGCCCATTGGTACAGAAAAAGTCACCCGCCAAAAGAATGCGACGGCGAGACCTATAGTGAAGCGAAATTTCTCCTTCAAGGACAATCCCGAAGTGAGTATGTCCCATAGGAAGCTTAAGATTACTTTCCGAGGAAAAGCCATAAACCGAAGTCTCTGGCTGATTCTCTGCAATATGCCTAAAAAGAAGACCTTGCTTCATTTCAAGCACAATTAAGCCATTTTCACACATTTCCATTATCCTTTTTAAGGAGCTGCCATTTTAATTGTCCCAACTGAATGAGACACTCTACGGTATCATTTTATAGGAAATTGTAAAGGCCTATCCTACTTTTACAAAGCTATCCAAAGAAATCTATGCTAAACTCGGTATTTCATAGATATTCTTCACTGGGAAGCGAGTACCTCGGACTATGAGGTTAGTCTCGATATCTTTGAGTTCAAAATTTTCAGTATAGTACTCTTTAATTTTCTCTACCTGGAGGCCGTTTTTGCAGGTATAGGCATCGATACTTACAAAACCTTTAGCTGGGAAGGTATGGATACTAATATGACTTTCTTCTATCACCACAAAACCACTCCATCCCCCTGGATCACGATCGTCATTACCTTTTGCAAAGTAGATTTCTGGCTCAGAGAGCCTATGCATATCGAGTAAATCCGGAAGCTCATAGAGTGTCCTTAGTACCAGCTCTTTATCATTTAATTTATCATAAGACCCCTGATAACCATCGAGAGTGAGGTGCTCTCCAAAGTGCTCTGTCATCGCCTTTTGTATTAAAAAATAAGTATCTCCGCATTAGAGATACTTATTCTGAGAACCATCGGTTCTCAGCGCTCGTACCTCACTGCTCTCCACTCCGGGAAAAACAACATGTTTTTCCCGACCCCTTTTCTGTCACAGTTTAACTGATGCAAAGCATCTGATTATCTGTGAATGAAACGAGCTTAAATATACCAAAATTGCACCCACACGTAAAGGTTTAAAGTAAGTTTAAATAATCCAGAGCTAGATACCCAGTCTCTATATCAGTCAATTGACCGGAGCGAAGATGACTGCGAAATTCTTCCAGTGACATTAATACCACTTCTGTTTGCTCTGAACTTGTATTCTGTATCTCTCCCACTTTCTCACACTCGGTAATAGCAAAGCAATTTCTCTTCCGAGTCGAGTAAGCACAGTCTAGAGCCGTAGCCACGAACTCTACCTTACCAACATAACCAGTTTCTTCAAGTAATTCTCTCGCTGCCGCATCCGCTATAGATTCCTCTTCTTCAATGCCTCCGCCCGGAAGCTCGAGAAGTACTTCGTATGGTCCTGGACGAAATTGTTTGGCCAGTATCACTTGATTATCCTTGGTGATAGCCAACATACACACAGTATCTTCTTCCTTCTTAAGATAAAAATCAGCCACACTCCCATCCGGCAACTCAAAATCTACCTGCTCTATCTCCCTGCCATATTTCTTGAATATGGATTCTCTTTTAATAACTGGCCATTTTCTGATATCCATAAAAATAAATTAGTAAATATATCCTTTTAATTGACCTATATATTCATCTTCATGCTTACTATGATATTCCAAATAGTTCACTTGATTCTCCAAGAAAATATCAACGCGATCATTGTCTTTCATATAATGTTCTTCTAAAATCCACAAATTGTGTATTTGGTGCAAATACCAAGCTTTCAAGCCTCTCTCTAATTCATTACTATCAATCGGATAGAGAGCGTGATAACTCTGCAAAAATATTTTGGCTCTTTTAAAATTTTCATCTGTGTACACTCCATAAAAAGCCAAAAATTCTAGCGCTCGCGCCAATTCCATGACTCTTGGTGATATATTTGCCTTCTCCCAATCAAATACATATTGAATCCTATCTTGCAGGAAGAAAAGATTTTCCTCATGGTAATCGCCATGAATAAGATGGTCATCTTGTATTCCAAAGTCTTCATAGCGATACGTATTAGCATGAGCAAGCTTAATCTTTTTTTCCAGGAATGGTTTTGTTATCTGGGAAAATTCTGAGTGTAGACTTTCTCCTTCAATCTTTTCAAGTATAGTCATTGCTTTCTCAGAAAACTTCTCTGTATCCCATGCGAAAGTCCGTGATTCAACTAAGTGAGGGCATCCACCTTTACTCTGTAAATGAATACGGGCCAACATCTCTCCACAACTCTGTAATGCTTGTTTGTTGAGATTATCCCACTCTATGTGCTCTCCACTCACAAATGGGAAAAGAGCATAAAATTCTCCCTTAAACTCAAAAAATGTCCCTTCTTGACCCTGTATAGGTAAAATGACTGGAATACCTCTATCTGCAAAAAAGGATTTTACTTGATGAATTTCTACTACCCTCTCTTTTTCGGCAAAACGATATTTTTTAAGGAAATATGATGTATTACTAATTTCTATAACATGATTTTCTGAAAGACTCCCCTTTGTGACCTTCGCCAATACTCCAATCTGACCATCAAAGCCATAAAACTCCTGTATTGTAAGAATCAATTTTGGGTCTATCATATTTTATTTTTTTACTCTTGTATCTCTTGAGTACAGGCCAGAGGATACGCTAGATTTTTTAAATAATTTTGAACCACCCGAAAAGCTCTCGTACTCAACATATCTTTTTCAGTAAGTAGCTCTAATTCTTCTCGAGAGAACCACCTTATCTCCTCAATCATTTCATTTCTTACTAACTGATCCTTTTGACTTGATATCCGTCCTTCATCTTCCGTTACTACCAAAAAATTAAACTGCACCTTATTTGAATTACTTGTTTGAACAAAAAATACGCCTAGTGACTGCACTAATTGGACTTTTATTCCAGCCTCTTCTAAACACTCTCTTGCGATTGTATCCTGGAGAGCTTCATCCTCCTCGTGAGATCCCTTGATAACATTCCATCCTCCCTCCGGAAACTTTTGGGTCCTTTCTTTTATCAAAAGGACGCTCTTATCAGGACTTTCTACCACTACCGCTACTTTGATTTCTGTTTGCATATCATAGAATATAGTCTGAATCATCCATCTCTATTATACCATTCAAAAAAGCGGTGGGTATTTTTATACCTCACCGCTTTGTTTTAGAGTATTTTTGCTCTGTACATAAGGAGAACTGCGACTCCCCCAAAGAGGAAAAATATCCCTCCCGTTAGGAGAAGTGCAGCCTGTAAAGAGTAGCTATCCGCTACCAGACTCACCACTGGTCCGAGGACCATAAAGATAAGTCGTACAGGTACACTTTTGACCGACAGTACCGTTGCTCGTATATCTGAAGATATGAGCCTGTTGGTATAATCGAGAATCACAGGATTGATCACTCCCCTAGTGATATAGAAGCATCCTAAGAAAATAAAACTCCAGACCGGTATAAACATTCCCGCAAGGAAATATCCTACCACCGGAAGAAGCCACAAGATAATAAGTGATTTCTTTCTTCCGAAAAAATTCTCTATCAGTGGAGCTTTTCCAGAAAGAAATCCTGTCATAAGCAAAAGTCCTGACCACACTACACCAAAGTATGCTACCGGTAACCCAGAGGCTAGTAAGTATGGCTGACTAAACCACACCATAGTGAGCGTAGAGGCACTCACCAATCCATAGTAAAGGATAAGTAGTCCCACTTCCTTGTGACCAAAAAGAGCATATCTTACCACCTCCACTATTTCTTCAAGATGAGACTTCTTAAGAGAGAGAGTTTTTCTCTCATTGGTTCAACTAAAGAATATGCTAGTGGCACAATAAGAAATGTGACAAAGATATCAATCACCAGAGGTAGTCTCAAACTTACTACAGCGAGGAATCCACCAAGTACACCTGACACTGCTTCAGAGTAGAGACCAAAGCCCTGATTTCTAGATTCCTGCTTTCCATACTCTCGTTCTCTCGACAACACCTTCAGAGTGTCGTGGAGCATAGCGGAATCAGCACTTGAGACAAAACTTGTCCCGATACCAAGAATTATCTCTGCTAAGAGAAACCCCCAGAAACCAGAGGACAGAGCATATACTGCCCAGCCCATACTCGAGACTACACCCCCGATAAAAAGCGAGGACCTTCGGGTAAAGATATCTGCGAAATACCCAGTGGGTATATCGAGAATTAATACAAAGAAAGAAAAGATGGCCTGAAGCAAAAATATATCATATACCGTAAGACCATTTTCCTGATAGAAAAGAGTAATCACCGGCATAATCAGCATAAAGCTCTTGAAGCCTCTAATGGCCGACAGTTTCCAGATGTTTGATTGAAGAGCTTTCATGACTATTCTCCATTTTTGATTGTTAATGAACTTTGGCTCAAAAAAACCTCAGCTTTTATATTGAGCTGAGGCTATCCAAATGGAGGGAGGTCTTGGTTATGGAAAAGGTTTAGGGTAAGGTTTTTCGATAACTCCAGCTTAATACAACTTTTTTGCCTTCTAGATAGGCAAAATCACGATTGTTACACACAATCGGTGACTTGGCTGTATTCATTTGCTGAATATGTATCGTCATAATTTTTTACTCAAACTCTTGCGAATAATTTATAACACGATTTTAAATAGTCGTCAATTTTAGCTATTCCGGTCACCTAACAAAAAAGAGCCCTCTCTGGGCTCTTTATGCAAGTTGTTCTTTCGTTATCTCTTAGTTACCGAAGAGGTTGAAGAACCAGCCGAAGGCACTGAGACGGTTCTTCTGACCAGTGACAAAAGTTTCAAGCTTGGTGGTCTCCTGACTCAAGCTAGAAATTTGCTCTGTAAGGATACTCTTCACTTCTGGGTCTTCAATCTTATCTGCTGCTTGATTGAGGACATCGATACGAGCCTTGTTGGCAGCAATTTCACTTTCTAGATTCTCGATATCAGCCTTCTTAGTTCCAAAGAGTGCCTGCAATACACGGTTACGCTTATCAATGTTTTCTACTGATGAAGCTACCTTGTCTACTGAATTCTCTTGGGCATCTGCCACGGAGAGTATCTGCTCTCCTACTTCATCACCTTCAATTTCAGCCACATCATGCAAGTGCTCATGCACATCCTCCATCTCATTCTCATAGTCGTCGTCATAACGCTGGTCAGTACCACCAAGTGCATAGGCTGCTCCTTCGATACTACTCTTCAAAGCTTTTACTCTCCGCTCGAAAGAATCAAGCTGTGAGATTGCATCTATCTGCTCCTGTCCACCAGCGGCAATCTTGGCCTGCAAAGCTGCAAAGTCTGACTCTATAGTTGCAAGTGATGACTTAAAGGTATCTGTAGTCCCGCCAAGTGACTCATAAAGTGCGAGTTTGCCTTTGGCTTGTGAGATACGCTTTGCTATTTTATCTACTGACTTACTCATTTCTTCAGAACTCTTCCCGTCTTTATGACCAGCAAAATGAGCCAGCTTTCTCACTTCCCTCTCACTACGCTTGAGATCTTCTTTGGTCATCGGGTCCGTAGACTGCTCAAAGGCAGCTAGACGAGCCTTAGCAGCCTCGAGCGTGGCCTGAGCCTTAGTCACATCAATACCTTCAGCCTGAGCACGAGCGATGCGCTCCTCGGTCTTGATGACTTCCTCTGACATGTGCTCAAGAGCATCAGTACGATGCTTGGCAATTTTGGCTGGAGCGTTATCATCCATGCCCTCAATTTCATTTTCTATCTCATCGCCATCATCTCCATGGTCATCGTTGGCGTCTTCAGCTTCGTTTTCCTCATGCTTGACTTCAAACTTGCGCTCATTGGTCTTGCGAAGGACTTCTGTTTTTCTTTTAAGCTGTTCGCGCTGCCACTCGGCTTTTTGCTTAGCAGCCTCTTTGGCTTTCTTTACCGCTTCGCTTTCTGACTTCTTTTCTTTACTGTCTCCCCCCTTGTCATCGTTTTTGTCTTCATCCTTATCTTCGTCTTTATCATCTCCACCGCCATCATCATCCTTACTAGCTTGAGCTATAGAGAAGAAACTATTGCCTGTAATAGCACTGTATGTAAATGCAAAGCTTCCCAAAGAAAGCATGCTTATCATCAGCACCGCCAACCAGCTGGCATTTTTTTGTTTTTGTTTTGCCATATGTTTATTTACTACTTATCTTTATTAAATTATACCATTTTTAGAGTATTCTGTCCTGAGTTATCCACAGGGAGCACTCTATTTGGTATGGTTTTGAAGACTTACTATAAGCTTCAGTAATTCAGATGACGTACGAGTCCAAGAATATCTTACACAACGCTCAAGGCCTCGAGTACGTAGTGTCTCGTGCAGCTCTTTGTCTTTCAGTACCGCTTCAAAAGCATCAAAAATTTCCTGCGGACGATACGGGTCAATAAGGATACCTGCCTCCCCGACTATTTCCGGCAGTGATGAGCTATGCGATACAATCACCGGTACCCCACAAGCCATCGCTTCTAATGGCGGAAAACCAAAGCCTTCATAGAAAGACGGGTACGCAAAGACACTCGCCAAATTGTACACTGCCGGTTTATCTTTATCTTCCACAAAACCAATAGCATGGATGCGCTCACGTAGAGCTGAGGTGCGAATACGGGTATAGAGGGCGCGCTTTTCCCAGCCAGGACTGCCTGCCAGGACCAAATGATACGGACTCTCGGGATTTTGTTTGATAAACTCTTCATAGGCTTCGATCACTGAAAGAAGGTTCTTGCGGGGCTCAAATGTCGCAAAAGAAAGAATATACTTGAACGGTAGATTATAGCGTTTCTGGACATCTATAAGAATTTCGCTATTACGATCAATCAAGCGACAATTCTTGTCATAGCCACTTGGTATGACATGGATTTTTTCTTCTCGGATACCATAGGCATCTACTATGTCATCTTTTGTCGACTCTGAGACTGCTACCACTGCTCGTGAGCGTTTGATCAAACCTCGGAAATCTACCAGGTAGTGCCAGATACGCTGCTTCAAACTAAAGGTATGCGGAAA
>CAZYOT010000001.1:39179-40294 GCA_964649305.1 uncultured Bdellovibrionales bacterium | reverse complement strand
AGAGGTAGCGGCAAAGTTTTGGTTCGGGAGAAAAACCACATCTATCCCACCCATAAGCGTATCGAGCTTCGGATAACGCAGGTACCACAGACAAAAATTGAGTAGTTTATTTGGCCATCGATACGCTTTGATAGTGACATTGTCATGATGCGCCAAAGCATGAAGAAAGCGCGGCGGCTTACTCCATGAATTAAAAAACAAAACATACTCATGCTCTCCTCCGCTGTGGATGAGTTCCTTGAGTAAACCCAACGTATATTCTTCTACTCCTGTGCGCCGTCCCTCCGCCAGACACCGAATATCTATTCCTATGCGCATGCTATTTTTTTACCGGATCAATCTGTAGATAATGCTTAATCAAAACAATCCAAAAACCAAAGAAAATACCGAGAAACAATGCTACAGCCAACACTTGTTTGGGACTTATTCTTGCATCACTCACCACTGGTTCGCTTGCAATCACTCGAAACCAATTATTTTGATTGATGTCATTGGTATTAAGCTCACTGGTATAGCGATTGAGGACCAAGGGGACACTCTTGGCCAAAACCCCTAGCTTGGCCTGGTCTTTATCAGTAAAGGTCACCTCAACTATCTGTGATGAGAGTTTGCGTCCCACAAAATACTCTCCATTTGGCACACTCCCTGCCATACCTGCTTCTGCAAAAATATCTTTGGTAACTTGAGGAGTGGCAAGTAACTTCACAAGCGTATCCCCGAAACGCTCGTCTGCTTGCAAACGATAGAAATTATCATATTGATAATCAGTGGCTACTGGTGCACTCTTGCCTTCGGTTCTCCCAATGGTAATCAGGGTATTGCTTTCAAAACGCTTAGGCTCAAAACTTATCCAAAGTACAGCAATCACAAGAAAAAAACCGACCACCAAAAGAAAAAGATTCTTTTCCTTGCAAAACAAATTCCATAATTCACGTAATTCCATAGGGACAGTTGTTAGGTTTTAGGCTGCCTGCTGGTAGGCAAGTGATTAGGTGTTAGATTATTTATACGATGTTCTGCCACTGCCTTATCTATGTAGTCCTTTATTGTAGCCTTAAAACGCTCTTTGTCAAAAACTACCGCCTTAGATCGGATATACGCTGGGTCATATTTGG
>CAZYOT010000001.1:18523-39169 GCA_964649305.1 uncultured Bdellovibrionales bacterium | reverse complement strand
TACTGCCTCTACAAGGGCTTCCTTGGTCTGTTCATCAAAATACTCTCCCATTTTCCCCTCTTCCATATGCTCCACAATATCACCTCCACGATAGGCCAAGAGCGGACGACCTGAAGCCATGGCTTCTATAGCCACAATACCGAAGTCCTCCTCCTGGGGAAAGACGAAGCCTCGACATTCTGCATAATATTTTGGCAGTTCTTCCTCTGGTACACGTCCAAGAAACTCTATTGTCGGTCCGGCTATTTTTTTGAGGCGCTCGAGCTCTGGTCCGCGACCAATAATTTTGAGCGGCAACTTTAGTTCATTGAAGGCCTGGATAGCAATATCATGACGCTTATACGCAATTAGTCGCCCTACCATCAGAAAGTAGTCTCCCTTGGTATCTGATAAATAGAATTGAGAGATATTAACTGGAGGATGTATGACTGTAGATTCTTTACGATAGTACTTCCTGATACGATTGGCCACAAAACGTGAATTGGAAATAAATCTATCCACACGTTCAGCGCTCACTCGATCCCAGATACGTATCGGACTCATAAAAAGCGGGACCAACTTGCGTATCAAACCCGGTAGACCAAAATCCTCTGTGTATTTTTGGCAGTCATCCCAAGCATAGCGCATAGGCGTATGCATATAGCAGATATGCAGTGTCTCTGGTCGAGTGATCACTCCTTTGGCAAAACTCGAAGAATCAGACAATACCACCTCATACTGACTCAAATCAAAACCCTCTATGGCGAGAGGCATAAGCGGTGGAAAAAGACGGTGACGCTTCTTGGAAAAAGGGAGCTTTTGGAGAAATGAAGTGTAGATGCGACTGTCCTGGAAATGTCCGTGCATCGATTCCTTATCATAGATAAGGGTGTAGATAGGAGCATATGGGTACATTTCCTGAAAAGCTTCAAGGACACGCTCGGCTCCCCCATACTGCACAAGATAATCATGAACAAGCGCGATCTTCATGGAAGGAGCATTAGTAACGGATATACCCTGAGAATCGCTCCTTAGCCAAAGAGACAATGGTATCAAATGAAACGTCCATTTCTTCAGTGGTCAGAGTGCGGTCAGGAGCACCAAAAGCCAAATGAAAAGAATAACTTTTCTCTTCGCCCTTCTCATAGATATCAAAGAGAGTAGCTTCTTTGAGAAGTTCTCCTCCGCCAGTACGCACAACTTCCTCTGCGTCACCAGCCATGACGGTACGCGGAAACCAGAGTGTAATATCGCGAGTAGCATACGGGAATTTTTGCAATGGCACGAAAGTTTTTTCGATGTTACGTCCATGCCAAAGATTTTCTACCTCGAGACTGGCTACTGCTACGCGTCCTTCTGGCAATCCAAAATTCTTGGCAATGCGTGGATGAATCTCTCCTAGATATCCCACTACTACACCGTGTACCAGCACCTCTGCACCCCGTGTCGGATGAAGAATGGTCTTAGCAGTAAGAGATGACCCTCCATGCAAGGCAACAAAAGATACCTCTTCTATGTCGAGACTAGCAAGATATGTACGAATATTTTCTTTGAGTACATAGAGTACTTTTTCCTCTGATTTCGCTTTCTCTACCTGCACAAAGGCAAGCTCTTTTGTTTCTTTGAGAGTACCCTTGGCTGGCAAATGAAACACGCTACCATATTCAAACAAACCAAAAGATTCAAAATGACGCAGGTTTTCTTTGGTCTTACGGAGCATGAGTGGAAGTAAAGCGTTTCGAAGATACGTATATTCTGGAGACAATGGACTCTCTAATTCCGCATGCACATCTTCTGTAAGGAGAGCAGCTTCAATCTCTTTGCTCCCGTAGAAAGAGTACGTCAGCACCTCATCAAACCCAAGTGCTGCTGCTTTGGTCTTCACAAGCATTTCTTTTTTCTTGGCACTCATTTCTACAGGTAATGTCAACGGCAACAGAGGGGCTACTGGCACTATCTTGTCATACCCACGCATACGTCCTATTTCCTCTATTAAATTCCAGGCATCAGTGAGGTCAGGACGACGACTTGGGATGGTCACTTCAAGCACTGCCTTATCTGCCTTTTTCTTGACCTTAAGTCCAAGGAGAGCAAGCAAACGCACAATCTCAAACAACGGGACACGGACTCCAAGCACCGCTAGGACCAAATCTTCAGAAAGCAGCACTTTGTGTGGTACGTACTTAGCATTGCGAATATCTCGTAAACCAAAAAGTTTTCCTCCGGCTAGATCGATAATAAGTGCTGAAGCAAGTGGCAGAATCTCTGTAGCCAGCTCCATATCCACACCACGCTCAAACCGAAAAGCGGCATCTGTCATAAGGCTGTGACGCTGTTTGGTCTTGCGGATACTCGATGCTTCAAATACTGCTACTTCCACAAATATATTCTCAGTGTCACTAGTAATGGCTGAGCTCGCGCCTCCCATCACACCTGCTAACGCCAAAGCTTTTTTACTATCAGCAATCACTATATCTTCGACGCTGAGTTTGACTGTTTCATCGGTCAGAAGTTTGAGCTTCTCGTTTTTCTTGGCTCGTCTAATAGTAAGACCTCCACTTATCTTGTCAGCATCAAAAGCATGAATTGGCTGACCGGTGAGGAGCATGATGTAGTTGGTGATATCCACGATATTGTTCTTGGGACGGTAGCCCAATACCAAGAGCTTGGCCTGAAGCCAGAGCGGTGACTCTTTAATTTCCACACCTTTGATATACAAACCACTATAGCGCGCACTAATTTTCTTATCTGCCACTACTACTTTAGGTGCACGATTATAGGCTGGGATTTTGAGTTTCTTTTTGGGCTTTTCGGTAAAACTTGGCGCATAGCCATCAAGTGCTGCTATTTCTCTGGCCATTCCCTCATGCGACAAAGCATCTCCTCCTCTATCAGGGAGAATTTTGATATCAAGAATAGTGTCATCCAATCCATAGTACTTGGCAAAGTATGCTCCGAGTGGAGCATCTTCAGGAAGGACAAGGATGCCATCATGGTTTTCACCCAAGCCTAGTTCACGAGCAGAGCAAATCATACCCTGTGAGAGTACGTCACGCAGTTTGACTTCATTGATCTCAATGCCACCTGGAAGGGCACTGCCCGGCAAGACTACTGCTACCATTTGTCCTTCAGCAATATTAGGCGCACCACAGACAATCTGACGGACATCGCCGCGCCCTACCTGTACCTGAGCTACCCGAAGACGATCAGCATTGGGATGAGCTTCAAGACTCTGGACCTTGCCAATCACTACATCCTCTAGACCATGCTCATGCTTGAGGACTTCCTCTACCTCAAAAGCGTGCATCATAAGCAGTCTCGCGATTTGATCAGGAGACTTCTTAGTGCCAGAAAGTTCTTTGAGCCAATTGTAGGAATATTTCATATTTACTAACTTACTACTTACAACCTACGACAAGATTTGTTCTTTTTATCCTTCCTTTGAGTTCCTGTTGTTAGTTGTCAGTCTTTTGTTGTTGGTTATTTCAAAACTGGCGGATAAATCGAAGGTCGCCGCCCATAAACTGCCTGATATCCGTTATCTTGTATTTCATCATAGCCAAACGCGTCAGCCCAAAGCCCCAGGCAAATCCCTGGTACTTACCCTTTGGATAACCAGCCGCTTCTAGGACGTTTTGGTGCACCATACCAGCGCCACCAATTTCAAGCCATCCTGTTTGCTTGCACGTTGAGCAACCAGCACTATCACATAGCACGCAGCTAATATCAAACTCAAAAGAAGGCTCAGTAAATGGGAAGAAGCTGGGTCTGAGACGAATACTCACTTTCTTGCCGAAGAATTTACCAAAAAAAGTTTCTGCTAGATATTTAAAAGTGGCCACATTGACCTTCCCGGTCTCATCGAGCATCAGGCACTCAAACTGATGAAAGGTATGTTCGTGAGAAGCATCGGTAGCTTCATTTCGAAACACACGTCCAGGAACAATCACTCGGAATGGTGGCTTGTGCTGCTCCATAAAACGCACCTGGTTGGGTGAAGTATGCGTACGCATCAGTAAACGCTCTACTTCAGTTTTGCTATTTTTCTTTACTTTAGCTCCTCCAGCCTTGAGCCAGAAAGTATCTTGCATATCGCGTGCTGGATGATCCTTGGGAAAATTGAGCGCATCAAAGTTGTACCACTCTGTCTCAGCCTCTGGACCGTCCGCTACCAAAAAACCAAGTGTTTCAAAAATTGCTACCACTTCGTTTTCTAGAAGAGTAATTGGATGCAAATGACCCACGACACGAGGCTTGCCAGGAGCAGTCACGTCAAGACGTTCTCCCTCCCAATCTCTCGCATTGTTTTCTATTTCTACCTGTTTCAAGGTGAGCTCAGTAGTGAGTTTCTGACGAAGAGCCTGAAGCTTTGGTGCCAAAGTACGTTTTTGTTCCGGGGTAAAGTTTTTGACATCTTTGAGCAAGCGAGATAGCTCACTCTTACGGCCCAAGAACTGCACTTCAAAGCGAGCTAACGTTTCCTTGTCTTTAATAACCGAAAGAGTCTCAAGAGCTTGTTTTTCAATCGTAGTAATAAGAGCCTGATTCATGGATTTGTAGTATTTCTCTAATATCTCTATCTTAGCCTATCTAAAGGCTTTTTGCCAAATCTCGCATAAAACAGAAGACCCACCGAAGCGAAGTCTTCCGCTTGGTGGGCTATAGATTACCTGGCAATAAAAATATATTCCACCACCATTCCATTCTTGGGATCAATCCTTGCTGGAATCACTTCCACCTCAACATCAGTCTGGATTTGGTTTCTGACAAGATAGAGTGCTCTAGCAAAAAGTGTAGCCCTCATTGAACTATCGTTGGCCCATGAAGGAACTTCATAGGTATAGGCTACAGAAACAAGAGTCGCCCATTCAAGATTCTCTTTGGCCTTTTGAATCCTACAACGTGAATCGAGAAGATTATGAACCCCTCGTTCGTGATCTCCACAAAAAGAACAAGCCACTATTACCCTCCTCTAAAAGATAGCTCTATTAAAGCATTTTTCTCTCTGAAGGTCAAAAAAGCCCGCCTAAGCGAGCTTTTATTGATTTCATATCAATTAACTAAAAGACTAGTCGTACAAAATCCTTTTTACCAACTTTGAGAACTTTTTGGTTATGAATATTTGCATCAAGATCAAAAGTGGAATCCATTATCTTTTCGCCCTCAATACTGACGCCACCCTGTTCTATCTTACGACGAGCATCAGACCTACTCTCTGCCAAACCAAGCGAAGTAATAACATCCACAATATTCTGTTTATCTGCAACATGACACATCGCTACATCCTCTGGGATTTCACCCTTAGAAAAAGTTTTGACAAAATACTCTACCGCTTTTTCTGCTTCTTCTTTACCGTGATAGAGCTCCACGAGTGACTGTCCGAGGAAGACTTTGGCATCGCGCGGATTTTCTCCCGCTTTGATTTTGGCTTCCCAAGCTCTCACTTCTTCCATAGGGACGCGCGTACAGTGTACAAGGTAATCTACGATCAGCTCATCTGGTACACTCATCACCTTACCAAACATATCATTCGGTGCGTCAGTGAGATTGATAGTATTCCCCCAGCTTGAGCTCATCTTGCGACCGTCAGTCCCAAGGATGAGATTGGCCATGAGAATATCTTGCGGTTTTTGGTTGTAGAGAGGCTGGAGATGACGTCCTGCCAGGAGATTAAAACGCTGGTCAGTCCCACCAAGCTCTACATCAGCTTCTATCGCTACCGAGTCATAGCCCTGCATAAGTGGGTAGAGTAATTCACGAAGAGTGACACGCTTACCAGCATCATAACGCTTAGCAATATTTTCACGTGCCATAGTTTCAGCCAAAGAAAAAGCATCGGCCTGACGACCAATTTCTGCATACCCTAGTTTAGATAACCACTCACCATTTTCTCGAAGTTCCACCTGACTCATATCAAGAATAAGGCCCGCCTGCTTGGCATAGGTCTCCATATTAGACCTAAGTACTTCTTCATCAATCATCGGACGTTCAGCATCTTTATCAGAAGTATCACCGATAATGCCGGTAAAGGTTCCAATGATAAGTACCACCTGGTGACCAAGTTCCTGAAAGTCACGAAGTTTGAGGAGAAGGACTGCGCGTCCAATATGGAGATTGGGACTCGTAGGATCAATCCCGAGTTTGATACGGAGTTTCTCACCAGAAAGAAGTCGTGCGCGGAGATGCTCGCGGTCTATCACTTCTGTCACACCACGAGACAAAAGCTCATCAATTTTTTTGGGGTCTGTATTTATCATAGCTTTAGTATACACCAAATCTGAGTGGGTAGGTTATAGTTTATAGTGATTAGATAAAAGCAATATAAAGAAAAAGTTTTGCTAAAATCTAAGTAAAATCTAATGTTTTGAGGTGATTCTTTTTTGCAAAAAGCTCGGTCTTTTTCGTAAGAAAAGTTTTTGTAAAAAAGTATAACGCTGCGAACCGCTGGAGTGAGCAAATGTCACCGAGAAGCTTTGGGTTTTATGTAAGACACTTACAAAACAATTCTCTCAATAACAATTTTCTACAAACCGAAACGTTTCTTGGCAAGCCTATACTGATCATCCGATATCTGCTTCGCCTTACGCATGGCCTCCAGTGATGCAAGAATTTCTCCCTTATTCTTTTGAATATTCTTAGGGGTCATGGCTTTGCGCATGAGCTTCTCACGCTCTTGGGGTGACATTTTGGCTAAGCGCTTCATGGCAAACTTTTCCATCATGCCCAAATCATTTACGTCTTTACCGGCAGCTTTAGCAAATTCTTCTAATTCTTTGTCGACGTTGTCGTCTTTAGCAAAGGGATTCCACATATTTGTAATAGTAAATTTCAAAAATCAAACTTTAAAATTTCTGACTCTTAATTTCTTATTTTTCGAGCCTCTTCTTCATATTATAGCGTGAGACGAGAAGAGCAGATGAAACATAGATAGATGAATAGGTACCGAAAGCCACACCAGTAAGAAGTGCCACTCCGAAGTATTTGATACTCTCACCTCCAAAAAGCACAATGGCAATCAAGGTGATAATCACGGTCATTGAAGTATTGATAGAACGCCCGAGCGTTTCATTGAGTGAGCGATTAACTACAGCCTCAAAACTTTCTTTCTGAGATGAACGCGCCAAATTTTCACGGATACGGTCATACACCACGATAGTGTCATTGACTGAGTAACCAAGAATGGTAAGAAGAGCTGCAATAAATGGCACTCCTACCTCTACTCCATAGTAGTGTCCCAAGAAAGCGAAAACACCAATAGTGATGACAATATCATGAGCCAAGGCAATGACAGCTCCGATACCATACTCATAGGAGTTGACTTTGCCTCGTACTCCACGGAAAGCATAGGCGATAAAAAGTGCGATCACAATAATAGATACCAGTGTACCGGTCACCGCGTTCTTGGTAATCTGACTTGATACAGAGCCGCCTACGAAATCAGTGCGGATCTGAGTAATGCCCGGGTCAAGCTTGGTGAGCGACTGAAGTACTTTGCTGTTGGCTTCTTCATTAGAAGCAAGGTAACGCAGAATAGCCCCCTTGTTTTCTGTTGGCTGTACCGTAAGACTCTTGAGCTCAATAGGTGCCAATGTTTGCTGAATTTCTATTGCTGTTGGCACTTGTTCGGTAGCAAAACGCACCTCCATCAGGGTGCCTCCCTTGAAATCAATACCCATATTGAGTCCCCACACAAAAAGCGCCACAATACTCGCGATAGTAGTCACGATGGAAAATGTATAGGCGTATTTGCGCTGCTGGATGATGTTGATCATATTTTTACGAAGTGGGTAGTGAGTAGATAAGATGTGATTACTCGATGCGTTTTTTTGGTGAGACCAGAAGCCATGGATGTTTCTCCATCCATTCTCCAATAAAAAATGTCGTGGTGATACGTACCAACACCACAGCCGTAAAAAGTGAGAGCAACACACCAAGCGCCAGAATCACCGCAAATCCCTTCACAAATCCAGTGCCTAGTCCTACTAGGATAAAAGTAGTGAGCAGTGTAGAGACATGACCGTCACGAATACTTGGCCAAGCACGGCGGAAGCCCTCTTTGATCGATTTAATAGCACCCTTACCAAAAGAAAGTTCTTCACGGGTACGCTCAAAGATAAGCACGTTGGCATCCACCGCAATACCAATAGAAAGGATAAATCCAGCAATACCAGAAAGCGTCACGGTAATCGGAAATGGTGTCAGCACAGAAAGCTTAAAGAGTGCAAGAAGCATCGCACTATAGAGAAGCAAGGCGAAGACTGCTATCACTCCCAAGAAACGATAGAAAAGAATCATAAATATCGCCACTGCAATAAGACCGATAAAGCCTGCCTTCAAACTCTGATCCAAGGCTACTTGCCCGAGACTGGCGTCTACACTCTGCTGACCCACGAGTTCAATTGGTACTGGCAAGGCTCCTTCATTCAAACGCTTCACCTGGGCAGTAGCCTGTGGCACGGTATAGTTACCCGTAATCACCGCCTGGCCATTAGGGATTTCGGTCTGAATAGTCGGGGCTTGCAGAAGTTCATTATCGAGAAAAATAGCTACTGGCTTACCGATATTACGCTTGGTAATATCAGCAAAAAGCGCGGTCCCTTCTGCATCAAATTGGAGCTGAATCTGTGGTGAGCCAAGTCCCTGCTGCTGATAGGTAACAGCAGCGCTCTTCAAGTTCTTACCGGTCAGACCCGTTGGCTGATAAGCCAAGAGCGGGTCATCTTCTAGAGATTTCTTGAGACGAAGAATATGTGCAGCCTTTACTTCTTTGGTATCTCCTTCGCCACGCTGATCAAGCTTCTTGATAATATGGTAACCATAGCTAGTCTCGATAATACTGTCTTTCACCTGGCCAGGCTTAAGATCATCACTAAACACTGTGTCGTCAAACTCAGGTACAAAAGTCCCCTTCTTCACAAAATCCAACTCTCCGCCCTTGTCCTTTGAACCAGGATCCTCACTAAATTCTTTGGCCAGAGCACCAAAATCCTCTCCAGCCTTAACGCGAGCAAGGAGACTCTCTGCTTCTTTCTTTGCATTGGTATTATATTCTTCTACCTGCTTCTTTACCTCATCTCCTGCTTGTTCTCGAAATTCAAGAAATGGCGTTTCTTTGATCAAGTTCTTCGCCTCTTCAATGTTCTTGATACCTGGAAGCTCTACGATAATACGTTTTTCATCACCAGCCTTAGACAACTGTACAAGTGGCTCACCGACACCAAAAGCATTGACACGACGTTCAATCACCGCTTCGGCTGCCTGCAAAGCTTCTGTCTGCTTAGCTGACTCAATATTACTTAGATCAGCTGCGTATTCAAGATGAATACCTCCTTGCAGATCGAGTCCACGATTGACTTGCAGTTTATCGAGCAACTTAAATCCACCCGGCCAAAAAGCAATCGCTTGAGGATACGCTATCAAACCAGAAACAAGCGCTAAGAAAAGCACGGCTCCGAATTGCCAACGGATTTTGTGTTCACGTTTCATACCCAGCACTACAATTGCAAATTATTATCAAATACTTTCTGCACTATCTTTTACTGCTACATCATTGAAATAGACCCTGCTCAATATACACTACAATCTTTCATTTTTTCACGCTTGCAATTGTAGTGCTGGGCATATAGACCACAGTATAGCCAAAATCCCTAAGCAAGGCAAATTTTTGGCTTACACAATTGACTTTTTCTTTTTTAGGCTTGTCCCGTACTTCTTTTGACTAACCATATGTCAAAAAAATACTTTGTTTTAGGCTTAAATAAAGTATAATTTCTTTTTCTATCATTGACAAAAGTGGTATCGGGGTGTATAATGAAGAGTCCGTAAATGGACAATTGTACCTATCCACGTAGAGGGGATCTACACATGCAAACTATTACTGTTATCCGTCCTGCCATGATCAGCCAGCGCGGTGAATGCTATACACTCACCGATGAAGGCAAAGAACAGGCGGAGCATTTTGCGCGAGTTTCTATGGAGTGCCGGACACCTTTTGACCTCGTGATTGCCGATGAGCGAAGCTGCTGCACCGGCCGACACATTGTCGAAACGATGACCCCAACTCAAGACCCACCGCCCTACAAAGTGATTTGCGGCGGAGGACTCATGCTCGCGGCAGCTCTTGGGGAATATCGTTGCGAGGCAACCAGGCATTGTCTTGTCATCGTCAATGAAGCCGACACCCTCGCGGAAGTCGTGCGTTCACTTTTTGACAATAATCTGCCAGAGGAGAGCAACCAGCGTCTCGACGCCCTGCTCACTCTCGAGCACCTCGAGGGCTATCGGTTCCATCTCAACACAGATGGCTCCGTATACATGATGAAGCATGTCCGCTGGGACACACTCATCCAAATCGAGCAGATGAACAGCTCACCACGACAAGTGGCAGCGGCCTAACCGGGGAAACACCCCAACGAATACGCGGGACTTTGGTATCCACCAGAGCCCCGCGTTTTCATTTTATCTAATCCTACATGCCATTGACTTTTTATACTTTTAGGTGTATAGTAAGGGGTCTAGATATCGCCATTACTGGCCACATTCTACAGACATCAGTTCTTACATTTTTACATGAGGGAGACGATTTCATGCCGACCATTACTTTTGTGGCCAACCCAGACAAAGACAAGCGGGGCAACCTGCTGTCCACGGGCAAAACTCAGGCAGAGGAATTTGCCAAGTGTGCCAAAGCACGTGGCGATCTCTACACAGTCATCCTAACCGGTAGCAATCCCTATGCCCGCGAGGCTCGTGCCATCATGGTACAGGCTTTGGGTCTCCAATTTATAGGAGGAAGAACACCTGGGCAAAAGGTCCAGCCCGTAGACAACGAGCTCTTCAGTGATCCACCGCAGTATGGCCCCGTTGCCATTCGCACTGCCATCCGCATGGCACTCAAAAGGCTCGGCCTTACTCCACTCGAGAAGCATCTCGAGTACTGTCCACAGGCGCTCAAATACGACGGCATTGAAGGCTCAAAGTCAATCCGTCGCTTCACGGGTGCAGGCAACTTCGTGAAGCACATGCTCGTCATCGGGCGTCCCATCTTTATCAATCAGCTCATCCTTTCGTTTTTCGGCGAAGGTCTGTCCGCAAATATGCGCAGGTCCATCCTCAAAGATGATGCTCTGGATCCCATGACAGGCTACCGGTTCGTGGTCGAAGATGAACGCTGGTTCAAACCACAATCGATGGAGCGAGTCGGCTGGCAGACTAGCTAACATAGCCTGCTCCTGGGCATCCTCACTTAAAACGCGAGACTTCGGAATCTACCGAGGCCTCGCGTTTTTATTTTATCTAGTCTTAGATACCATTGACTTTTTATACTTTTAGGTGTATAATTACAAGTTAGAATTATGTCTCATTTCGTGACTAAATCTCTGACATTTGTTCAATCGGACAGGAGAGTCCCATGAAAGTTCTTTGCGTTTGCCTTGGCAACACCTGCCGCAGCCCCATGATGGAGCGCATGCTCCGCCATCAGCTCAACGACATCGTCGGTTATTCCGATGTCTCTGTCGAAAGCGCTGGCCTCAGGGAATCTGCCGCCGGCCAACCCATGGCTGATTTTTCTCAGAGGGAGCTTCGGGAACGTGGCATCAATGCTGATGACCACACGTCCCGCTTCATCGGGACGCTGGACCTCAGCGAGTATCAGCTGATCCTGACGGTTGGCGAAGAAGAAGCTGATGCTATCGTTGCAATGCGCGAGGGTCACACACCTATCATCATCCTCGGTGGTGGCGTGCCCAACCCCTGGCAGCTAGGCGAACAAGCCTACCGCGAGTGTGCCAACCACATCGAACAGTCGCTATCCGGCATCACCGATCTCTTGGATACGTTGAGGAAGTAACACCCTCCTCTAACCATATCCGCCCCCTATCAAACTCAAGCCCGGGACCCACAACAATGGATCCCGGGCTAAACTTTTTATACTGTTTTTATTTACTCACTTTTACCTTCTCTAAGATAGTAACCCTACCTAGGTCTGCATCTACCTCTACCATATCACCATCTTTAAGTCTTCGAGTAGCATTACCAGTTTGAATCACGCAAGGTACACCCAGTTCTCGTGAAACTATAGCAGCATGAGAAAGCAACCCTCCCTGGTCAGCTACAATTGCCGATGCCTTACGACAAAGCGACATAAGGTCAGGACTCGTACTCTCTGCTACCAAAATATCTCCTTGTTCCATCCTCGCATCAAGCAAAGCGATAGCGCCATGATCATTAAGCATAGGAGCAATAATTACCCTCCCTGTAGCCTTACCTTTATTGGCAGTGACACCTTTGATAATCAAATCATCGGATACTTGGGTAAATCGTGAATACAATTCCTTAGTCTCCGAAAACTCCAGCACTTCTACTATGCTATCTGTCACATTCATACCATAGTATTCTCTTCGTCCTCGTATTAATGCTGGGTCTGGCCGCCAGCCATCAAACAAAGATAAGAGCTCGTCTAAGAAAAGAAACTTTGCATCATCATCCGATAGGAACATCTGTGAAAGTCCGAGAAGAATATTTGGTATAGGTCCGCCAGCAAACCAAAAAGCGTTCAAGACTTCACGGCCTGTAAATTTGAATTGCCCAAAGTCTTCTAGTCTCTTCTGTACTTCTGCATTATCCTCTGCTTTTGCTTTTTCATAGGCTTTATCGATAAATGGAAATTCTGTGTATCCATAGAAATACCACAGCTGCCCAAGAAAATCTGCTGCTTCTATAAACTCTTCTTTAGTCATCTCGGTAGGAATATGCTTCCACTTTGGGACAAAGACATTGAGAGCCTCATCGGCATAAGCCTGAAAATCTACCAAGAATTTCTCATAACGCTCTGTATCAAAGAAAAGCCCTACTCCTTCATCGGCGCAACGATACTCTTTATCTTTACGAAGAAATACATGAAATTCTAGCCCCTTATTGAAAGCTAGTAAATCGGCTGCAGCCAGAGGGCTCCGTCGCATCAGAAAATCACAATGCAAGCACGTAATCTCACACTCGGCCGTAAAAAACTTTTTGTAATCTTCTGGTTGTTTGTTCATAGTATTTTATAAAATCTTTACTACTCCACTATTTGCATCTACTTCTATCAAATCCCCGGTCTTCACTATTTCTGTTATATGACCTGTTCCTACTATACATGGAATATTTAATTCCCTTGCTACGATAGCTGCATGAGACATCATGCCTCCTTGATTGGTAACTATAGCCCCCGCCTTCTTACAGGCGAGAATAATTTCTGGTGAGGTCGTATCAGCTATGAGTATCTCTCCTTTTATCATCTTCTCAATTTCATCATCCATTAGGTTGATTTCTGAGAGTGAAAATCGAAAAACTCTTGCCACGCCTTTATAGTAACCTTTTTTGGCTGTCTGTCCTTTTAACTCGTTTGTTTTCGTCACTTCCTCAAAAAAATCACGAATCTTTCCTAAAGCCGTACTGCCAGTCAGTACTTCTGTATGAGTCCCTTTGCCATGCATGAAGTATTGATTTCTATTTGCCAGTTCATCTGGAGTCATAACCTTACCATCAAATAATTCAAGGATTTCATTGATTGAATAACATTTGAGGGAATCTGTATCACAACCCAACTGATCTGCAATTTTCTCAAGGAGTTGGTCAAGATAACAACCTGGAGCCAAGGCAATCTTATTCAAATACTCTCTACCTCGTAGTTTCAATTCATCAAAGGTTTCAAAGTTCTTTTGAATTTGCGAAATATTGTTCATCTCTGCATACGCAAGATCGGTAAAGAAAAATTCAGTTTGAGAATAATAATTGTAGTGTTCCAATGCTTGATCAAAGAGGGACCCTACATCTTCTTTAGTAAGGACGTCTTTTTTGAGCACCTGTTCAAAGTGATCAGCGAGAGCTGCAAATCCTTCCGTCAAACCTTTACTCAATTCATTGTATTTTTGTTCAGAAGAATAAAGTACCAATCCTGACTTAAGTGTTTCTTCCTTGGATGAGTTCGGCAGGAAACTTTGCCACATATTGCCATCATGCAAAGAGATAGCCTTATGCTTATTGTATATGGCCATAAAATATGACGAAAGAAAGTACGAAAACTCACCCGGCCACTGAAAAAGTTTTTGATAGTTACCTATCTCTAATTTTTCTACTTTCTCCAAAATCCTCACTACCCCATTATCCGCATCTACTTCTACCAAGTCTCCGTCTTTAAAAATCTTCGTTGCGGCTTTAGTACCAATTACACAGGGTATTTTCAATTCTCGGGCTACGATAGCTGCGTGACAAAGTAAACCACCACTATCAGTAACAATCGCTTTAGCTATTTTCATCAATGGCACAAAATTTGGATCAGTCATCCCTGTAATCAAAATTTCACCTTCTTTTAGTGAAGCTTCCTTAGAATCCTTAATAATTCTACATACGCCACTCACTTTTCCTGGATAAGCTACATCCCCTTTTAAGTTCTCTGAATTTATTTGAGAATCCCAATATAAAACAAGATAATCGACTTCATCTGAACTAAAAATAACTTCACTCTCACTTGTCCAAAGTACTCCAGATTTTTTCCAACGGAACAAAAGCTCTTCTCGAGATGGCAGAAAATTATCTTTTAGATATGACTCGATATCCTTACGAGCTAGTGACATAATTTCATGTACTGAGTAATTATGTTTTTGAGCAATACACTCTGCTACCTTCTCTATAAGTTCCGTAGAATCATGATAAAATGTTTCAGAATATTTTCGTCCCTCCTCTAATTTTCCCCGCTCCTCTTCTGCGTCAAGTGGCAAAAAATTATAAGCTGCCTTAGTTGCAATTTGATATGCGCCATATTCGTCATAGGCACTCTGGAGTTCTTGAAATTTTTGAAAAAAGACTTCCGGACCTTCTCTTAGTAAGCCCATGACTCTATCTGCAGATTTCTTGAAGTTGCTAATCCAAGAATCCAAATATCGAGCATCAAGAGCTAGCTTTGCAACACCTTGACCGAAAGTCTCATATTCCTTTGTGGGCAAGTATCCTGTGGTGATTACTCCTTTATGAATAGTAAGGAAGTGAGAGATACTGATTCCAAATATTTCCTGCATTTTACTAAAGTATGCTGGTACACCAAGTGCCATAGGAAGTATAGGGAAGTCCCCTTCCCAATCAGCCTGCCAATCAATCTTTTTTACGACGTCTATAGATCGAGTTTCTACAACTTCTTTTTTTGAAAGTGTCGTAATCGGACGACTTTGGACGATATAAAATACTCCTCCTTCATATGCCCATTCAATATCACATGGGAAGCTATAGTGATTTTCGATACGCATGATAATATCCGACAATTCATTGATTTGTACCTCAGTCAGTACCTGACTGTTTCCTACAGCTTCGCTCAAGTCTTTCCATTCACTTCCGCCACCCTCAATACGATACAAAGCGCGACCCTGGTGACTGACATTGATATCAAGGATATTCCGTGGGGACTTTTCTACCACATAGCTATCTGGGGTCACAGAACCAGAGACTATCGCCTCGCCCAAACCAAAACCCGCTTCGATAATAAGTTGGTTGTAATCCTCAGTCACTGGATGGACCGAAAAGGCAATACCGCTCTTCTCACTATTGACCATCTTTTGTATCACCACTGCTACAGAAATATGGGTTGTATGGAGACCTTTTTCAAAACGATAGAATATTGCTCGCGGCGTAAAGAGCGAAGCCCAGCACTTACGCACTTTTTCTATCAGGTCGTGCTCAGTGGTGTTGAGAAAACTATCAAGCTGTCCTGCCCAAGCATGTTCGGCACCGTCCTCGGCTGTGGCGCTACTCCGTACTGCTACATACTGACTCCCAAGACTCACAAACTTATCCTGAATCTCACTCTGCATGGCTTCTGGCATAGGACGAGAAAGTATCAAAGCCTGGATACTCTCTGAAGCAGTCTCTACTGTATGAATAGCTTCATGATTGACCCCGTCCAAGATAGCATCAATTTCCTGGACCAAGTCAGTCTCCTTAAGGAAAGCATCAAAAGTATCAGCCAGGACAACATAGCCTCCAGGGACCGGTATGCCCGCAGTCGTCATCTCTCCAAGCGATGCCCCTTTCCCGCCCGCTATCGGTGCATCATCTTTACCGAGTTCTGTGAAGTTTTTCGTGTATTGCATAGGTTTATCTCTATAGTTCCAAGTATACCCCAAAACAAAAAACACTGGAAAACCAGTGTTTTAGCTCTTCATTTCTATCTCAAGCTGACCGTCTCGGAGTACTGCTACCTGAGTGAGGTCAATAGCTTCGAGGAACATACGGTCATGAGTAACGACTATGACTGTGCCTGGGAAAGCATTCACTGCTTCTTCAAAAGCCTGTATAGACTCCAAA
Organism: uncultured Bdellovibrionales bacterium; assembly: GCA_964649305.1. GTDB lineage: Bacteria > Patescibacteriota > Minisyncoccia > Moranbacterales > UBA1568 > UBA1568. Next base: position 22,852 of record CAZYOT010000001.1, on the reverse strand, counting down.
TCAAGATGATTAGTTGGTTCATCGAGGAGGAGGAAGTTGGCTTTTTGCTCAACAAGTATGAGAAGCAGTACACGCATACGTTCCCCTGGAGAAAGGTGCTTCATCCGCTGTGAAAGAAACAACGGTGAGAGCTGATAAATAGCAATCAAAGTCGGGATACGCTCGTGCATTTCAAAAGGTAAGCGAGACATCAAATATTCCTCTAATTTCAAATTTTCATTTTGGAGGAGCAAGTCATGTTCTTGGATGAGGTATCCCATCTTCACTTCTTCACCAATAGATACGGTGCCCGAGAGTGGCATGAGGTCTCCTGTTACAGTACGAAGGAGTGTAGTCTTGCCGACACCATTGTCTCCCAAAAGCGCAATTTTCTCACCGTAGGTAATCTCCCAATCAATCGGCCCAACGGAAAAACTGTCTCCATAGCCTGCCTTCACGCCATGAAGCTCTACCGCAAACATCTTGGCCACCTCTTCTTCGGGCTCGTAGAAATCGAGCTCAAGCGGTTCACGCTCCACTAGCTTGTCGAGTTTACGCATACGTTTCTCTCTGCCTTCAAGAGCTCGCGCTGAGGCAGAGAATTTTTTGGCAGCCCGTTCTTTTTTGTAGTGGTCTACCAGTTTGTCATTGTCACGTTTCTTCTTGTCCCACACTCGAGTCACCCAATCTATTTTCTGTGTAATCGAGCTAGTCAGACGAGCCCGCTCTTCTTCTTGAAGACGGTACTTTTCATTGTGGCTCCGACGAGCATGCTCTTTGACTTCTTCAAACTGTGTCCAGTTACCGGTAAATATTTCTGTATCACGGCGATACCAATCAATCTCTATCACCTTAGTCACCACGGCATCAAGGAAACGACGATCATGAGAAGCAATAAGGCACGTAGTCTTCTTGTTCTGCTTGAGCCAATTCTCGAGAAAGAGCAAAGCGGGCATATCGAGGTTGTTGGTAGGCTCATCGAGAAGCAACATATCTACTCCACGAAGCAGTACTCCAGCCAAAGCAATCTTACGACGTTCCCCTCCTGAGAGAGTGGCGATAGAACGAGACTTATCAATTTCCTTGATACGGAGTCCGGTCACTACACGCTGCATACGACGCTCAAACTCGTAGCCACCCAAGCGCTCAAACTCGGCCATGAGGGTATCGTATTCTTCCTGAGCCTCTGGCTCATCGAGACGCTCTTTTATTTTCTCAAGCTGTTCTTCTATCTCACTCAGTCCCGCCATATGGCGCAGGTACTCACCGAGTGTCATCTCACCATCTGCTACTGCCTCCTGAGGCAGATACCCCATAAGGACACGATTCGGCTTCATGATAGAGCCATGATCCGCTGACTCGATACCCGCGATAATCCGGAGAAGCGTAGATTTACCCACTCCATTGAGCCCTACGAGAGCAGCTTTCTGACCCTCGCCAAGCGAAAAAGAAGCCTTGTTTAAGACTCTTTGCCCTCCGACAGTTTTGCGAATATTTTTGATGGTCAGCATTCTAGAATAAATATACAAATCTAACTACCTACCGACAGGTAGGAATATAGAATTATGCATTAAGAACAAGAAAAAGTCAACTTCATCCAAGACAGCCTGTACTTAGAAGCTAAGCTTCTAAGTAGTTAGAATTATATGGAAGCTTGTTCTTCAGCTAAGCGAATCACTCGGCGAGCATTTTCAAACGTCACCTTCTCTACCGCCTCTTTGTACGGCAACCATACATAGCCTATATGCTCATGTGAAAGCTGTATTTCTTTGGTCTTGGTCAGGGCCGGATAAAAATGCACTTGTTTGAAAATATAAATCCCACGTCCCTCTTCTTCGCGACGGGCTTTTTCGTTGCCTTTGGCTACGTAGTAGTAGCGGATACTGACTCGAGATGGAAACACTACCAAGTCATCTATACCCGTCTCTTCGACTGTCTCTCGACGAAGCGTCTCTTCTTCTGTCTCACCTTCTTCTACATGACCTTTGGCAAAATCATAGTGCCCACTCGGATACTGGAGTAAGAGATACTCGCGTCCGCCCTCAGTCTCACGATAGATAGCACTCCCCACAGAAACCTCCCACTCTACTGGGAGTCCACATATTTTGAGCAATAAATACAACGGTTTAAAAACTGGTAATCGCATAAAAATAACGTACATGAATATAGTTCAGGATACCACTCTCCGAGATATAAAAAAAGACTCCCGACACGCGCTGCGCGTCGGAAGCCAAAGTATCTCCGTCCCCTCATGCTGTGTAAAGGGATTTCCTGAGTGCGGCCTGCTTTACTCGCATTTTCTTGGCCCGTTTCTTGCCATAATTGCCCCCTCGTCGTTTGCCTGAACGTGAGAGTGCTCTCATGATACCCAGAGAAAACCGCCCCTTAACCGTCACTGGCTTTTTCAGGGGTCTTATATAGGTGCCCATAATTGACGTGTCCCCTTTCAGTCACAGTACCTTGGATCAGCGATTTCCTGAAGATGGGCGAGATCACTAGGATCAAGCTTCCCCTTCAAAGAACCTCGTTCTATGGCCTCCTGAAGATCTTCTTCAGTGTAGATGCCAAGCCGCTCAAGAGCACGAGGCAAATCCTCATGAGGCACGACTTCATGAATTGATCGAGTCATTTTATCCCCTCTCAGTCGATGACCATCCCTGTTTCCTTGTCTACAGCTTCGCTGATTCCAAGGATATCACTCTCAGAAATTCCCAGGGCCTGAAGCCCTAACCGACCCTCGTCGATGAGCGCCTGAGCGGTCCCTAGACCACAAGATACCAATCGACTTTCAACATCGCTCGGCAAATTGAGATCACGTACCATAACCTTACTTGCACCACCGCACATATAAATACCCTACCTTTCGCTTCGTTGTTAAAAAGACGTGAATTTTTTATACCATACTAGAGTAAATCTGTAAAGAGCGACTATATTCGCTACTCTTTACGAAGAGCCTCCATCGGTGAAAGCTTAGCGGCCCGATAGGCAGGTGCTAGACCAAAGACCACTCCTACGAGGAGCGAAAAGCCAGCACCCAGAAGCATAGAGCGCCAAGAAAAAGAAAGTGTAAAAGCAAAACCGAGCGTCTTGAATACTGCACCCAAGGCAAAGGTCACTACTACCCCAAGGATAATACCTACAATGCCACCCAAGAGAGTAATGATCAGAGCTTCAAGTAAAAACTGAATCAAAACCATTTGTGATGTCGCACCGAGTGCTTTGCGGAGACCTATTTCGCTCGTGCGTTCAGTCACCGAGACATACATGACATTCATAATGCCCACTCCCCCCACGACCAGTGTGATAGAAGTCAGTGCCAAAAGGAGAATAGTTAGTGAACTCAACACGTTCTCTACTGTCTTCTTAGCTTCTTCGGTTGAGGTAACGGCAAAATCATCTTTGTCTGGATTGGTGATATCATGTCGCTTACGGAGCAGTCCTACGATATCTGCTACCGTTTCTTTTTCTTTACTCCCATCTTTCATACGTACCGAAATCATCTGCACATAGTCCACTCCAAGAATTTTCTTCTGTAGTGTTTTTACCGGCACGTAGGCCAAACTATCCAAGTCAAAAAATCCTGCTGCTCCACGCTCCTCAAGGACCCCGACTATGCGATACTTCTCACCCTTGATAGTGATACTCTCCCCCAAAGCACTTCCGCCGCCAAAAAATGTATCTTTCACACCTGAGCCCAAGGCCACTACCCGAGCACCGCTCTCGGCTTCATCTTCAGAGTAGAAGCGTCCTTCACTCAAGATAGCCTTCTGGTCCACAAAAGGCACTTCGTGTCCTCCACCAAAGAGAAGGATGCGCTTACCAATGGAGCCCACCGTGGCACGTTCCTGACCAATAGAGCCCGCGTAGGCAGATGATATGTTGGGAAGATCCTTGATAGCCTCTTTGTCTTCAACTTTTAAGGTAGTGATTTGTGTCCCTTGTGCTCTTGAAGTGGCATTGGCATTGGACATAGAGCCAGTATTGGGAACCTTTACTTCTACCTGGATAAGGTCTGCACCAAAAGAATCTACCTGCCCCAAAACAAAACTCTTCACGCCATCACCCAAAGTCATGACGACCACCACCGAAAACACTCCGATCACCCCTCTCAGCGATGCTAAGACTGTGCGTGCCTTGTGCGAGACGATCGTTTGCAGTGCAAATCGTAGAGCTAAGAGAATTCTTTTCATACTTTATTCGTTACGTAGAGCTTCCATGGCACTGACACGTGAGGCTTTGATAGCCGGATACATACCAAAGATAAGACCGATCAAAAAAGATACTCCTAGGCCTAGTCCTACCGATACCAGTGGGACCAAAAATTCCCATTCGTAACCAAGCTTCACAATC
>CAZYOT010000001.1:0-18513 GCA_964649305.1 uncultured Bdellovibrionales bacterium | reverse complement strand
CCACCCACCAGAGTAATAAAGACCGACTCAATCAAAAACTGCATAATGAGATGTCGCGGTCGAGCCCCCACTGCCTTACGCAAACCAATTTCACGTATACGCTGAGAAACAGATATGAGCATAGAGTTCATAATTCCTACCCCGCCCACCAAGAGCGAGAGTGAAGCAATGGCTATCAAGAAATACTTCAAGACATTGGTGATAGATGTGAGTACCCCGAGAGCAGCAGCTGTACTTCGTACCGAAAAATCAGACTCTTCACCGTCTTCAATATCGTGTTCTTTGCGGAGCAGTGCCGTGACATCAGCTCGACTACGTTCGATATTATCCACTTCGTCTACCTTGGCACGTGCGAAGTTGAGGTAATTGATACCAAGCAGAAGTTTCTGAGCAGTTCCCAGAGGTACATAGACCAAATCATCTGGACTTGAAAATGCTGTCGAGCCCCGTGCTGCCAATACTCCCACCACTTGAAAAGGTGTCTCCTTGAGTTTCACTGTCTGACCTACCGCCCCGCCATTCGGAAACAAGTCCTTGGCACGATTGGATCCCAGTACAATCACTCTTGATAAATCATTTTCTTCTTCTGCGAGAAAAAATCGTCCTTCAGCAATATCGATATTCTCAACCGCAATCATATCGGGAGACACGCCCTGAAAACTGGTTTCAAAATTTTGACTCTTCCACTCGATAGTGCCACTTCCAGACACATATCCAGACACAGCTACTAGATGCGGTGCATAGCGTCTTTCACGCATCTTCTCGAGATTTTTATTAGTCAGTGTAGTTGTAATCACTCCAAAAGCTGAAGCAGGTGGACCACTCTCTTCAGAAGCGCCTGGTAAAACAGCGATCAAATCCGAACCTACTTTCTTGACCTGTGATAACACCAATCCCTGAGCGCTGGCTCCAATACCCATTACCATAATGACTGCCGCCACACCGATAATAATACCAAGTACAGTGAGGAAAAACCTGAGCTTAGCAGTCAGGAGAGAGTTATAAGCAATACGAAGAGGACCAAGACTAGGCATTAGGTGAGAGGTTATAGGTTAGAGAAAACTTGCAGCATCCAATCACGACCTTGCATAGGAGTTATTTAATCAAGTCAGTGGCATCAAGGGCATTTCTTCTGGCCACTACTTTTTCATCGCTGACTACTGTACCATCAAGCATCCGGAGAATACGCGAGGCATGTTCAGCGGTAGCGGTTTCATGCGTCACCAGGATAATGGTCTTACCTTCGTTGTTGAGCTTCTGAAGAATTTTCATCACCTGAAGACCAGACTTTGAGTCTAGGTTACCGGTCGGTTCATCGGCAAAAATAATATCTGGATTGTTGACCAGGGCCCGAGCAATAGCTACGCGTTGCTTCTCGCCTCCAGAAAGCTGATTGGAAAAATACTGTGCTCGATGTTCCATGCTGACAGCCAAGAGTGCTGCATCAACACGCGCCTTGGCATCCCCTGGAAGCTTATGTGCATAGAGGAGTGGTAATTCTACGTTTTCAAAGACGCTGGTACGTGGAAGCAAATTAAATGATTGAAAGACGAAACCAAGGCGCTCATTGCGAAGCAATGCCAATTCATCGTCAGTAAGCTCCGTCACATCCTCTCCAGCCAAAATATACTGGCCGCTGGTGGCACGGTCCAAAAGACCAAGAATTTGCATGAGGGTAGACTTACCCGAACCTGATGGTCCCATGATTGCCACAAACTCCCCTGGCTCCACCATAAAACTGGCCTCCTTGAGGGCTTCTGTACGTACACCATCACTCTCGTATGTTTTGGTAAGATTTTTTATTTCCAGGAGAGCCATTTCTTTTATTTTATACCTACCACTTACTCCTGAGTTCCGTAGTATTCCTTATACCACTCTACGAAGTTGGCAATTCCCTTTTCGATTTGCGTCGTAGGCGCCCAACCAAGCTTACGAAGCTTCTGTATATCAGCCACTGTACTTGGCACATCTCCTGGCTGTATCGGCATTAATTTGCGCTTCGCTTTTTTACCAAGATTTTCTTCTATCACTTCAATAAAACGCAGGAGGGTTTCCTCACGATCGCCGCCAATGTTCACCACATCATATAGAAGGTTGGCATCGAGCGTTGTGAGGATACCAGCTACAATATCATCTACATAAGTGAAATTACGACTCATCTTACCACGATTGAATACTTGGATGGCCTCACCTGAAAGGATACTTTTGGTGAAGAGAAAAAGAGCCATATCTGGACGTCCCCAAGGACCATAGACCGTAAAGAAGCGAAGCCCTGTGGTTGGAAGCTTGTAAATATGACTGTACACATGTGCGATAAGCTCTGTAGCTTTCTTGGTTGCGGCATATGGTGAGATAGGAGTATCGACAGGATCACTCTCAGAGAATGGTAACTTGGTATTGTTACCATAGACAGATGATGATGAAGCATACACAAAGTTTTTGATTTTGTACTTCACAGCCATATCCAGAAGGAGAGTGGTCGCCACAATATTCACATCTACATAAAGCCCCGGATTACGAAGAGAGTTGCGTACCCCTGCCATGGCTGCTAGATGTACTACTTTATCAATCTTTTCTTTCTTGAAAATTTTATCCAAGAGCTTGGCATCACGAATATCGCCACGATACAATGTGTAGCCATTTGGGCACTTTGCTGACTTCTTGTATCCTTCGAGAAAAATCTTCAAACGATTTTCTTTGATCGTTGGATCATAGTAGTCGTTGAAGTTATCAATCATCACCACTCTGTCACCACGGTCAATCAAAGCTTTAGTCGTTGCGCTTCCAATAAAGCCTGCGCCACCAGTTACCAATACTGTCTGTTTTTTTCTTTTCTCTGTTTTCTTTGCCATACAAAATCAATATGAATTACGAATACCCCTCTATTATGCTCCATTTTAGACAAAAAGTCACCCTACCCCACCATTGACAAAATAGTAAAATATGAGTATAATATAAAGTTAGTATCGAATCGCACATTTACAATTCAACCAGGAGGGATACCATGCTCACCAATACTCTGCTCTACACCGATATCGGTATCATATGGCTTACATTTTTCATTGGCATGGGTACAATGATCTGGATGACTCGCGGTGGTGGCAAGTGGTATATCGGTGCTATCTTGGGCTTCATGGTCTTCGTGATAGTTCTCATACCACTCCGCCCGCCGGTCAACGCCACTCCCATGAATGATGCCGACGTTACGGCTCTTTATGAGAAATACCTTCCGGATAGAATACCATCCCGTAAGCATTTCTCTTGTGACAAGTCCACAATGATTGCCTTCCTCGCAGATGATACGCCGCACTACATGCTGCTTACCAGAGGCACCGGCGCCCCTATCTATCAATCAGAAGGCCGGGCCAAAGCCTGTTACAGGCAAAACCGCCGCATCTTCTGACACCTCTCGCCTGAATTCAGGTCCAAAACACGACCCCTTGGAACAATCGTTCCTCGGGGTCTGTTTTTTGTGTATTATTGTGCTGCTTGTAGCTTTTGATACACAATATCTTCTACCTTTTTCCAAAATTGCACCTTATCTGCTTTTGCTTCTGATGATAAAAGATATTCTTTATATTCCTCCCACGCTAAATAATGCGGCATCAAAAATTCTACCTCACGTAGAAGTTCTGGCATATTTGGACTAAATGTAAACGGTTTTTCTTGCTGGCTCTCTTGGATATATCGTGATTGCAACTCAGGTACAAAATCATAGATATTGCTGCTGTCAGCATTTCGCATTACCTCATCTACAAGTTTAGAACCAAAAAAATCAATCAATTTGATATTGCTTTCTTCTACTATCTCATCAAGAGAACGCTTCCCATGAGCAATGCGCCAACTCTCAGAAATTTTCTTTTTGAAATAAATACCAAACCCACCTGACTGATCAAATTTCTCAAACGTTACCTCGTGGGCATCAGTCTCTTCTTCTAGAGCACTCAATTCTTTCACTAAATCATCATCAAGTGTTACAAATGCCATATACCCGTGCATGGAATCAAGACTATTATCAGTATTCTCAATCTCAAAAACATCATGCCCAGCACATGAATACTTGGTTTGTGTATCTGGAAGACCGTTCAAAAGTAAAGTAGCTGTCTCCACTACATCATCCACTGATCCTAAGACTTCAGGCTGGAGCTTACTCGCTATAAGCTCTCGTTGGACTTGCGAGAGCGAAAAGTCCTGCAATCGTTTTGTAATAAATTGAAAATAAGCTTCTTTGGGAGAATCATAACTCTCTTGCCTTCCTCCATCCTGCATCATCAACTCTTTGATTCGACTATTGGTGTGAGAACCAAATGTCAAAAATTCATCTATACCTGTTTCTTTGCTTAGGCGAATTTTCTTTTCAATATGCTCGGGTTGATCAATTCCTGAGACATCATTAAAATAAAATGCTCGAGAAGAATGTACACGCTCAAGCAAATCATTCACTGATCCTGCTTCCTGTACGATTGATTCAAACCAACTCTGTCTTTGCGTGGCTTTTCTGGTATAGTCCACAGATCCTCGCGCATACGAATACTCGGCTTCTGACTGAGCAGATCGTAATACTTCTTTTCTATCTTCTCGAGGTGTATTCTTAATTTTTCTGGCAAGATTCTCCCTGTACAGTGTTCCTTCCATAAATTTATTCAGGCTTTATAACATTTCGCAAAAACGCATAGTACTCAGGTGATGAAGCCTGCTTGGTGGTGTAGCGTGTAAGAGCGGTTTCAAGAGCTTTTTCTCTCATACACTTACGAAGGTCTGTATCTAGTATGAGCAGCTTCAATTTCTCATACCACTCATCCTCGGTAGCCGCCACAAATCCATCCACACCATCAGTAATCGCCCCCCTGTAGGTCTCATTAGCTACTGCTACCGTCGGTACACCTAAGAGTCCTGCTTCAAAAAACTTGAGCTCACTCTTGGCTTCACAGAGGTCATTGTTCATCTCGAGTGGCGCTACATTGATATCGGCACTGGCTACTGTGGCAAAGTATTCTTTGCGCGGAGCAAACGGTACCCGAATAATCTGCTCACTGTACTGATTGAGAGCATCATCCATATCAAGGGGTCCCGCCAGTACAAGGCGAGTCTCTGGAAACTCGGAGAGGATGCGTACCAAAGCTCCGGTGATAGTGGCAAAGTCCTTGTTGTGACTCGGAGTACCTGAAAGATACGAGATACGCACTTCTCCTTGAGGTCCGACCTCAAGTGTTTTGTGACGAATTTCTTCGGCCCAGGCTACATCTTCTTCACACATCTTGTTGGTCACGAGGAAGACCTGCTTGCCTCGCTCTTCGAGTTTGCGCTTGAGGAAGGTAGTAGAAGTGGTAGCATACTCGACGTACGGATCGGCGAGGATTTCTCCTCCCACTCCATTCTGGTAGAGCTTCTTCTCGAGACTATTCATCTTGGTGTAATAGTCCATGAGGTGGAGATACTTGGGGTCATAGACGAGGTCGTCTGTCTCAAATATAATCACGCGATTCAATTCCTTGGCACGGGCAATATAGCGAGCCACACTCTCAGTGAAGACTACTCGGTGAAAAACTATCACTCGAAAGCGCTCTACGGTATCACTAAAAAATGGACTATCCTGCACGGTATAGCTCGCCCGAAAACCATGCAGGTTAAGCTCCTCTGCTACATGCTTAGTACGGTAGCGAGCGCTATCCCCCACTCCACCTGACACCAGGAGGATATTTCCCTCTGGTATACGTTGAGTAAACGAGCCCAAAGCCGAAAGAATCCGCCTCCCGCCAGAACTGAGACCATCGCGCTTAAGTACGCTCCAGGCTTTGCCAATTTTAATCAGTAAAAGTTTCATTCTATTTTTGATTCAAAGCGCTTAAATACAAATCTTCGGCCAGCTCTGCCGTACGCTCCCAACTAAAAGCCTCGGCACGCTCGCGACATATTTGTCCGCGACTCTTTCTTAGCTCACTTGATTCTATAAGCTCACCTATTGCAAGAGCTAAGCTTTCAGCTGTCGCTTCTCTGGCATAGGTGCCGCCCTCGGCCAGGTACTCACGGTTATTCTCAGTATCAAATACGGCTACTGGCAAGCCTGCACCCATATACTGAAGCGTCTTACCACTGGCTTGCCTGACTGATGCATCTTTGGGGTCCACTCCAATATCACTCATGCGAAGGACCTTGGGCAAATCATAGTAGGGAAGCGGTGAGACAACAGTCACGCGTTCCTGAAATACTTCTGTACTGGTATAGTCCGTAATCTGATCCACCGGAAAACCAGCTACCACAAAATGCACCTCTGTATATTTAGCAGCCAAAAGTGGAATAGCATCGAGGAATACCTTGATGCCCTTATTGGGTATCAAGGCTCCTGTATACGTAACCACTACCTTATCCTGTGGTACTCCATATGCATCACGAATTTCCACTTTACTCGGAAGGTTCTCAAACATCCTAAGGCGCGTACCATCAGGCAGCACTGTCACCTTGCCGCCCTGTTTCCGGACAGCGCTAATCTCTTCGGCATTATCCCAGGAACTCGCCACTGCCACATCTCCTCTATTGTCTATCCAAACCTCCACAGTTCGAAAAACTTTTTGCAAGAAAGATTGCTTGAGGTAGGCATGTGATACCATCTCTTTAGTGAGGCTTCCATGAAAATCAGCCACCAGCATCATCTTCCTCCAAAACAACATCTTCTGGACTATCCACCCAATCAGTACGCCCTCGTGCAGATGCGCATGGATCACTTCTGGTCCTTTGGTACGCGCCAAGAAAAACACTTTTTTAATCAACAGTAAATCAAGAATAATTTTTTGCCAGTCTGGGCCCGCCTCAAGTTTCTTGTACCAAAACAACCACCGACGGATACGGCGTACATCTATCTTTGAGTGCAGCTCTTCGGGCAACTCTTTGCCAATATGATAGGTAGCGAGAGTAATCTCATGCCCTCTCCCCTCGAGCGCATAAGCTTCCTCTAAGATACGGATATGTGTGCCACGATCAGAAAAAAATGGCGTTGGTGCAATGACGAGAATTTTCATACATTAAATATCAGCTCTGCCTATCGTTATATGTCCCCCTTCTTTGACTTCACCAGATATGAAGGCTCGGGCAACACGGTCTTCTATGGTATCACTCAAAAAGCGATTAATAGAGCGTGCGCCAAAAGTCGGATCATATCCCTTCTCTACCAAAGCTTCAGGCACACCTGCCTCAAACTCAAGGGCAATGTTTTTTTCTTCCTTCAGTCTCTCAGCCAATCCACGGAGTTTGATTTCTACCACTTCAATCAGTTCATTTTGGACCAGTGGCAAGAAGAATACCACGCCATCAAAACGATTGAGAAACTCTAAGCGATACACGCCCGTTTCAGCCAAGTGGTCGACTATGCGTTTTTCAATTTCTTCTTGATCTAAACCTTCTTCACGAAGCTGCTTTTGCAAGACGGCTCCCGCATTGGAGGTGGCAATAATAATACAATTACGGAAATTAATTTTCTGACCATAGCCATCTGTCACAAAACCCTCATCCAAAATCTGCAAGAAAAGGTCCAAAGCTTTGGGATAGGCTTTCTCAAGCTCATCCAAGAGAAGGATACTATAGGGTGCCTGTGTCACCGCTGAAGTAAGCGCTCCAAACATTCCCTTAGAGGATGAGCCTATGAGCCGGTCCACTGCTTCATCAGTCTGAAACTCACTCATATCAAGACGAATCATTTTCTCTTCACTACCAAAGTATGAGTAGGCCAAAGCCTTAGCAGTCTCTGTCTTACCGACACCAGTCGGCCCCAAGAACAGAAAACTACCAATAGGACGCTTGGTATTGCCAAAGCCAGCTCGTGATTTGCGCAGAGCTTCTGCTATCTGCTTGATAGCCTCATCTTGCCCAATAATACGTTCATGGAGCAAAGACTCTAGTTCCAAAAGTTTCTCTTTTTCTTCTTCTTTGATCTCACCGCGTGGAATACCTGTTTTTTCCATCAGGTATTCATCTATCTCTGTTTCTGTAATTAGGTGTATACCCTTATTGCCACACCAACCCAAGATAGCTTCTGTCAGATCAATGGCTCGTTCGGGAAATGGTGTCTCCCAATGAAGAGACTCGGCGTTTTTGATAAGACTCTTCAGACCTTTGAGGGTAAACATACCCTCTCGTTTCTCACGCTCATGAAAATCAGTAAGTAGAATCAAAAGTGTTTCTTCTTCACTAGGCTCTGGTACTTGAAGCACTTCTACAAGACTGAGCACACCAGCACTTTCTTTTTCTAAGAGCAGCTTGCCATTGGTATCTGTCATGCCTATGACCCGGAAATTAGGGTAGGCCAAAAACTCCTCTACAATACCTCGGAAGTTACGTCCCTTATTGTCAGGCAAAAGACAACGCTCTATATGTGGTATCGCCAAGATGCAGTTACCTGCCAAGGTGGCTTCAGTAAACAACTGTCTCAATGTATCTTCTGCCTCCAGGTCATGAGCATCAGCATCGCTCAACACTCTGGCTACATCAAGCACCAATACCCGCATATCATCGTACATGGTCCCATAGAGAGTATTCTCGCGTATCAAACGGGCGACATAGTGCACCAGTGACTGTTTACCAATACCAGCGTCACCCACAAGTAATACTGAGTTTTGAGTAGGTCTCTCCAAAGCCTCAAAAATACTCTTCAGTGTCCCCTCCTTACCAATTAAGTCTGCTTGGCCATACGAAGAATAGTCTGCCATGGTAAGGTCATCTGCATACCGATCCAGGTGTACAGTATAGCCATACTTCCAACTCTTGCCGAGACGCGACTGATGTTTCAGCTGATCCCAACTCCAGAATTCTTTTTTGGCGTAGGCCTTCTCGACAAAATATTTCTCTATAGAGACAGCCATGTTGTAGTCGGCTACTTCGAGTCCCTTACTCTGAAGCAATTGCTGAAACTCTCCCTCAGCCAAATGCACTACTGACGCCTGCTCGCTGGCCGGAAAACCAAGACGGAAGAGAATCTGTGATACCAAAGGTGAAGTCCTCACAAAACTCCAGTCTGTATTCTCCAAGACTATTCTATTACGATGGCCGTATCCATAGATAGCTACTGTCAGGCCTACGATAGTCATACAAAGAAACGGTCCAAACCATGTCACATTCCCGGTTAGAAAAAAGAGTATGGTAAATATAAACAATCCCGGAGCAGCGAGAAATATTGCCACCAAAAACCCTCCCAGGAAAAAACCTCCTACGTACATCACACAGACAGTGAGGATAGTGAGGATACGAACTATCATACCCATGAAGCGTGACATGAGATTGAGCATGAGACGCTCCAAGGCCAGCCCTGGACGGAAACCTACCCATGTACGCGGACTACTATCACGATGCCAAGGCGCTATCAGCGTCCGAAGCAAATCCATCACATTTCCTCGTAGCCACAACGCCCGCATAAAATTGAACCACACCACAAATGCGCCCTTCAAACCGAAGGTGTAGTACCAAAGAAAAAAAGAATAATGCATGTATATCTATTTTTGCAGTTAACTCTCTTTATTCTAAGCCCAAAACTATCCCCTGGCAAACTCATTCCATAGTTGTTGAGTCTGCCAAAAAAAGGTATACTATGGCTATATTTTTAGCTCATTTTGAAGGATATTCTCCCCTATGCATCTCTCACCTCTCCCTACCAAAGAAAATAGTCTTTTTATCTTGTTTAGCATTTCCATTCTTGCTCTCGGGTGGCTCTTTTTTGTTTTAGCACTTTTTAACTTCTTCGTTTTTCCGGCCATCTTTATTGGGTTCCTTTTTCTTGGCCTGACCGCACTCTTTTTTCTGGGCCGCCTTCTCCGCTATGCACCACGTTCTACTGCTATCACCATGGGTCTTTTTGTTCTTATTTGTCTAGGTAACCTCATCTTCACTACCCCTACCTTACTCAGCGGACGCGATCAAGGAGCGATCAGCGAAGCTGCTATCCGCCTCTCCGAGCGCACTGTCCTTACCTATCGCACACCTGCCACAGATACCTTCTTTGATATCTATGGAGCTGGCAAGGCCCTCAACTTTCCTGGTTTCGCCTACACTGATAAAGGCGATGTCATCACTCAGTTCCCACTCGTCTACACCAGTTTTCTCGCAGGCTTTCATAGTCTTTTTGGTATCGCTGGCCTCACCATAGCCAACGGCCTCCTTCTTTTCCTGTTTCTGATCACTTTTTTCCAATTACTGCGTCTCTTTGTAAAGCCCTGGTACGCCTCTCTTGGGAGCCTTCTGGGTGGACTCACGTTTCTACCTCTATGGTTTTCGCAATTTACTCTGACCGAAAACTTAGCCGTCTATCTCTTTACTCTTATCTGTTACAGTCTTATTCGTTTCCTCTCTGAGCCCAAGTACACTACCTACCTCACTCTTTTCCTTGCTAGTAGTCTTTTGGTCTTTACTCGTATCGAAGGATATGTCTTCTTTATTATTCTTTTCCTCTTTCTCCTTACTCAGAGTCGTGCTCGCAAGCTCTTTGCTACCTATCGCTTCAAAACCCTTGTTGTCCCTGGTCTCTTTTTTCTCTTTATTTTTCTCCGTAACTTTTTCATCAACCTCCCATACTACAAAACCATTGGTCGTGCCCTTGAGAAGTTCCTGACTGGATTTGGTAGTAATATCCTGAGTAGCGACAATGGCTCTACTCTGGGCGGTCAGTTTCCTGTGGGCGGAGTCTTAATACTCTATGGTGTGCTCCCACTTTTTCTCTGTGGCATACTCGGCTACTTTATCCTTTGGCGTCAGAAGAACTGGAAGGCTTTTATCCCACTCCTTGTTGCTCTTCCAACTCTCATGTATCTGTTTCTTCCCAACATCACTCTCGACCACCCTTGGATGCTGCGTCGCTACTACTTTACCCTTTACCCACTCTTCCTTTTCAGTACTGTTGTAGGACTCAGTAGCCTGATCGAAAAATCTCGCCAAGCACGAACTCTTTTTGTGCTTCTGATAATTGCTCTCATCGGCTTTTCTATACCTGCAGAATTCACTCTCCAAAAAGCTCGTGAAGATAAAACCATGCTGCCTCAAATTGAAAATTTTGCTCAAGGTTTTTCTCCGGAGAGCCTCATCCTCATAGACCGCAATACCACTGGCAGTGGCTATGCTCTCCCTACAGCACCTTTGAGTATGTTTTACCAACGTCAGGCAGTATACTTCTTTAATCCTGAAGACATCACACAAATTGATTTCAAGCGCTTTGACCATGTGTATCTCGTGGCTCCAGAAAGTGAACTCCCTCGCTATGTTGAAAAATTTGGTGAGCGTATGATTTATCAGGGCAGCTACACTTTCACACGTACCAGTCTGGTGGAACGCACCCTTATCGATAACAATGATTTCTCTTTCCCAGAAAAGCGCATCTTTGAAACCAAGAATCTAATCTTTCAAGTGTACTAATTGCTATGCCCTTTGTAGCTATTCCAGAAGACCTCCTACCGAAGTACCGCTTAGCACAAGTGGGACTCTATTCTATACTCTTTTTACTATTTAGCTTTCTCATCTTTCGTTCTCTCTTTCCTGTCATCACTCACTCTTTTGACTTTCAAAATCCTACCTCGAGTAAACATGACCTACTCATACCAAAAAATAATGCCAACACCTTGGTCAGTAACGGCAAAATTCCAAATGGTGACAATCTGATTTTCCATGATGGGACCTCAGGACTCTACCAAAAAGCTCAATTCACTCTCACCGTTGAGAAGAAAGCTCCCTTACCAGAAGCGCTCACTATCACGCTACGTCATGGGTATGCTGCTACTTGGCTTCCAGTTGGCGATGACATCAGCGCGTTCCCGCAAGACAAAGTCTATGTCGCGGATGATACCTATTATCTCTTGCGAGACAACACACTTTCTCGCTTTGTCAGCCATGAAGCTTTCCTTTCACGCTACCCCGAAACCTACGCCGAAAGAGTCTCTCCTGAGTTTCTGAAGACTTTTACGCAAAGCGACACTCTTGTAGGCTACCGCCCTGGCCTCCTGGTGGAGTATGCTGACGGCGTTTTCCTTATTGCCAATGAAACGGAAATGCGTCCTATTGGTAGTGCTCGTATTTTTGCCAACATCGGCTATCGTTTTGAAGATGTCAAAAAAGTGAACGCTGAAGAACTCGGTATCTACAAACGTGGTAAAATTTTCCTTTCTGGCGACCTCCACCCAAATGGTACTGTCTTTCTCGATACCGATACCAATACGTACTACATCGTTCAAGGTGAAACCTTCCACAAACTTTTGCCAGGTGCATACCTAGACTTTCTCTTGGGTCAGGCTCATCCTATCACCTTCTCTCAGACTACCAATGATATGACTGTATCTTGTACTCCCGAGAAAAGTACCTTCACTCATGCAGTCCACTGCGAAACCGATCTGACTCACATCTATGATCTTGTAGGAAGTGATTACGAAATGAATGTCAAAAACCTAGGAGTTGATACGGATATCCAGTACTATGAAGCCCGTTTCTACACAGCCGTCAACAATCAAAACTTCGGATTTATCCTTTCTCAAGTCAAAGAGAATTTCCTTGCCCGCTTTGGCCGCTATGTACAATAATGCTTATGTCTAATCTTCAGCGCATTACATCTCTCCTCAAAAAAGATTCGCTCACCAAGACGCCCTTGCTCGCTTTTTGTTTTTCTCTGAGTTGCGAACTCCTACTCGTACTCTATCTTTTCTTCTTCTTTCTGTGGACCACCGAAATTGTCTTGCCTGGCTTTATCTCACTCCGTATCAATCTCGCTCCTTATTTTACTACTCTCCTTGGAGTGACATTCCTCCTCATGTATATTGGACAATTGGCTAATTATCAATTCTCCAAAACGTTTCCATTCGAAAAAACCCTCCTCTCTTTGATTTTATTCTGGGGCATAGGCACTATTACTATTTCGCTTATTAAATTTCCTTTGTGGGCGATTCTTTCGCTACTCGTAAGTTTTGTAGTTATCGTAGTGTACTTCTGGAGAATTCTCCTTGAAGACCGCTCCTAAAAAGCAAAACCCCGCCAGAAGGCGGGGTTTTAAGAGTTTGGCACTCTTTTAGAATTATACACCTATTTCACGATAAAGTCAAGAGTATCTTTGACGCACTGCTCCCATGAAAAGCGCTCCAACTCCTTAATTGCTTTTGCTCTAAGCTCTTCACGAGCCTCCTGATTACCCCAGAGCTCCCTGAGCTTACTGGTCATATCTTCTGTATCCTCACCATCACAATACCAAGCCCCTTCCCCTGCTACTTCCCGTAAACTGGAGTTATTAGCCGTAAGGACCGGTGTACCACTGGCAAAGGCTTCGAGAAGAGGAATACCAAACCCCTCATACAAAGAAGGAAAAACAAACACTCGCGCTCCCTGGTACAGAGCCCTCAAATCTACAAAAGTAACTTTACCCAATAGGATAATGTCTTCCCTATAACGACTTTCTTCTCGTGCCTTAAGGATGTCTCCAGCTAGCCAGGCCACTTCTCCAGCCAAAACTAGTTTTGCTTCCGGCGTTTTCTCTTTGAGCATTTCAAAACTCTGAATCAAGCGTACTAAATTTTTACGTGGCTGAAGCGCTCCGACATAAAGTATATAGGTTCCAGCTTCTAGCTTATGGTTTGTAAGCGTTTCCTGGAGTAGGCTCTCTGAGAGACGCTCTCCATAAAATTTCTGATCAAAGCCGTGGTAGATGACTCGAATCTTAGATTCATCCAAAGACGGAAAGGTTGCGAGTAAATCTTGCTTGGTAGATTCTGAGACCGCGATGAGTTTGTTGGCTCGCCTGACCACATGCCAAAGATGAAAACTTAGTTTACATCTGTCGCGCCATGAGAATGTCTCTGGGAATTTTTTCCAAGCTAAGTCATGGATAGTAGCTATCACCTCTAAATTTCGTGGCAAGAAAAAAGGCGCGGCCTGAATAGGAAGGAAAAGTCTATCCGGAGTCTTTTGAAACATCGCCCAAGCAAACCGGGTCTGCATCCAAGCCAAAGGAAAAGGAATCTTTTTTTCTTGATAATTTGGAAATATATTGGGTTGAAGATCTGGATGAAAATCAGTCTGGTGATACAACTCAAATTGACTCTCGAGCTCTAAACCTCCAAGTCTATTGAGGAGTTCTCGGACATATACTCTCGTACCATCGATACGGCTTTGATCAAGGTCGCTTACCTGTATCGCGATTCTCATATTTTTACGCAAAGTGACTGACTAGGTCAGCAAAAGCTACTTCCACCGTCTCACCAGTAGCACGATTCTTCACTTCTGCTTTGCCAGACTCCAGGCTTCGCTTACCGATAATTACCTGGTACGGCATACCCATCAAATCTGCATCAGCAAACTTTTCTCCTGCCCCCTTATCACGATCATCATAGAGTACGGCTATACCCTGAGCAGTCATTTCAGTATAGAGCTCTATAGCTTTCTCATTGACACCAAGTGAAAGTAAATGCACCTGAAATGGTGCTACACTTTCCGGCCACACAATACCTTTATCGTCAGACAGCACCTCTACCAAAGTTCCCATAAGACGAGTTGGGCCCAGGCCATATGACCCCATAAAAACTGGCACTTTTTCTTCCTTCTCATTCATATAAGAAAGTCCCAGTGGCTCGGAAAACTTCGTTCCTAAGTGAAAAATATTTCCCGTTTCTATAGATTTCTTCTCAACCAGCTTTTCTTTTACCAGGCCTAGTTGAGCAATAACTTCATCTGTGTAAACCTCTTTATTGATAGCTACACCAGACTCTTCATCTACGTAAATAATATCTTCACCAGCATCACTCACTGTCTGAAATTCCTCTGAGAACTGACTAAAAATTCCGCCTGAAGCAAAAGCTACGTACGTAATATCACCAATACCTACACGAGTACATATTCTCTTGTATGCATCGCGCATCTTATTGTAGAAAACATTATGCTCCTCTTCGTCACGAGAAAAATCATACATATCCTTCATCATAAACTCACGCCCTCGCATAATGCCACTCTTAGCTCGAATTTCATTGCGAAACTTATTCTGGAACTGATATGCATACCTTGGTAAGTCTCGATAAGATGAAATATACTCACTCATAATGCGCGTCAGTGGTTCTTCGTGCGTAATACCGAGTCCTAATACAGTGCCATTCTTTAGAGTTGTCTTGAACCAGTTATCTACCTTATTATCATCCCAACGATCAGTTTTTTGCCAAACTTCCTTTTCTTGAAGAGCAGTCATTACCATTTCTTGTCCACCTTCACGGTTCATTTCTTCACGGATAACTTGCTTAATATTTTCCAAAACCCGTAAACCAAGAGGGAGATAAGTGTAAGCACCTGCCATTTCCTTGTACACAAAACCAGCTCGAATAAGCAACTGAGCATTCTTACTGACTTCGTCCTTAGGAGCGGTTTTTCTGGTTTTAGTAAAAAGTTGTGACTGCAGCATATCGGTATATTTTAGGGTGACTTGTACCCTTCATGATAGCGAAGGGCCATCCTTGTGTCAAAACAAAAAGAGCCCTTTCGGGCTCTCTTGAGAGGTAGCTAGAATTGAACGGTCAGGGTTATCTCTTTACCCTCTCGAATAACAAGAAGTTCTGCTCGGTCTCCCTTACTCAAACTACTAAGAAGGGCTGGAAGTGGATTATCAAGATTAATCTCCTGCTTATTGACTGCGGTAATAATATCTCCAACACGGAGTCCTGCTTGAGCGCCTACTGAATTAGCCAGCACAGCAAGACCCGTCTCCCCTCCTGGTGAAAATACGAGCGCTCCTCGATCTCTATCAAGTCCCTGACTCAAAGCAAAAGCCTTCGTCATAGGTAGATAGTACACACCAAGACTGACACGCTTATCAAGCGTACCGGCCACTACTCGCTGGTATGAATTTTTCACCACATTGGCTGGGATGATAAACTGCACGACATCATTGTTATAAGGGAAAAGCCCGATAATACCTTCCATCTCTCCGTTGTATCCAATCACTGGACCACCGACAAAATCCTTAGCGTTATTCAAATCCATTTCAAATACTCCCTCCCACTTCTCAGATGAAGAAACGGACTGACCGCTCAGATTGAGAGTGCGGTTCTTGTTTTGTAAGGCTCCAATCGCAATACGGTTCTGGTATTCTGAAAAACTATTCCCGATAGCTACTAAGCGCTTACCAGTACGAGCATCATCAGAGTTGGCAAAAGCAATAGCTGGAACAGTGATACTCTCTTCATCGAGATGGAAGTATGCCAAATTGGTCAGTGTATCAAAACCGACAAAATGCGCGTCATAATTCTTACCATCAAACAAAAGTACAGAGTACTTCACCCCTTCAGTCATTGGTTTTTCGTTAGTATAGGTCACGAGCAAGCCGTCATTGGTCAAAAGGACACCGGTGCGGGTTTCTACCTGACGACCACCAATAATGGGTGTCTTCTTCTTATTGTCTACTTGATCAAAAACAGTGACGATATTGACCACAGCTGTGGCAGGTTGAGAGATAATACTGTCTACTGAATCGTCTTCACGGACCACTACCTGCTCTGTTTTGTTGATAATAGTGGTACGCTCAGTGGTTTTCTTGAAAAAAGGATGATCAGCTAGCACCTTATAGCTCGCAAGCTCAGGAAGCACAAAACGCTCAAAAAACACCCCTCCTAGGCCGCCTAAGAGGAAAATACAGACAATAAAGAGTCCTAAAGAGAGAATTTTTTTGATTGGTAGAGTCATAAATTGCTAATAAGATAATACTTACTTGTAACACATATTTCTTTTTTTGGCAAGACCCCGTTAGAAGTAATACCTCTAACGGGGTAAACTCTAAACCACAATGCGCCAAGGCGTGCTGTAGAGTAAAAGTGCTATCAAAGCCATAAAAAAAGCCATACGAATCAGGGTGTCTTTGAGGGTTAGACTATCATCCAATGCATGCCAGGCAATATCCCATGCTATGTAGTAGAAGATAAGTGAGATAGAACCTGTGGTGAGCTAGCCAAATGGCCAAAAACTAATCACCCAGGCCAATTCAGAAAGAGTCAGTCCTAGGAGCACGCTATAGAGTTTGATTTGTGGTTTCTTCAGAGCATCAGTACCACCGACTATCAAAGTCACAAAACTCACCAGGGAAGTGCCTCCAAAGAAAAGGACCATCAACGCCCATAGTGGAAAATTGAAGTTGAGGTAGAATCCGTAAATACTGGCATAAAAAAGAAACAGGCCCGAAAGAGCTGCTGTGTGCATCAAGGCTACAGCAGTCTGATCTTTGGGAGCCTGCTTCAAACGATAAGCACCAATAAAAGCGCTATACACCATAAGACTCACCAACACCACAAATATCTGCTGCTCTACCTTGCTATCTATAAATGAAAGCAAGGTGGGTGTAGTGACAGCAAGCAAAAGGGGCAAAAAGAAATCTTTGAGGCGTCCAGTCAGCCTTCGCATGGCAAGAAAGGTCACCAACGAAAGAAAAAAGATACTCCAGAAATACCATCCCAATGTAATTTCATCACTGAAGTGCAAGATAACCTGCAATGTAAGGTAGAAAAACACCGACCAGAGAAAGACAACAAAATGGAAAATCATATTCTATTACAGTATGGGAGCCTCCGTGTGGGAGAGTGTTATTTCTTTTCTTCGAGAGTCAATTTCACTTCTTTGGTATCACCCTTATGCCAGACCAGAAGAGTGAGTTCATCGCCTACATTATAGCCAGAGATTAGCTTGGAAAGAGTATTGCTCTTATCATCAATTTTCTTACCGTTGATCTCGAGGATAATATCGTTCTCTACGAGACCAGCCTTATCTCCAGGTGAGCCAGGAATAACTGCAAAGTCAGTAATATTCTGACCACGGAGGACTAGGGCACCGTAGGTATATGGCAAACTCAATTGCTTAGCCGTGTCTTCGTTGAGTAAGATATGGCGCACTCCTATATACGGCACTGCGATGCGCCCCGTGGTCTTGACCTGTTCTACTATACGCTTCACATCATTGATCGGAAGAGCAAAGCCTATATTTTCTGCCCCTTGAGCAACTGCTACATTGACTCCAATTACTTGACCATTGATATTAAAAAGTGGTCCACCTGAGTTACCAGGATTGATAGCGGCGTCTGTCTGAATGATATTCGTCAGGCGCTCTTCTTGACCAAAGCCAGAGCCAGCTGTCACATCGCGCTGGACACCAGAGACTATACCGCGACTGACTGAGTTGGCAAACTCACCAAGAGGATTACCGATGGCAATAGCAATCTGCCCGACCTTGATAGCATCTGAATCACCAAGTGGTAGAACTGGGAAATCATTACCCTCTACCTTGAGGACTGCTATATCGTTGGCCGGATCTTTGCCAAGTACTTTGGCTGGATACTCCTTGCCACCATTGACCACCACGGTGTACGTAGCCGCATCATCAGCTACCACATGCTTATTGGTCACCACAAGACCATCAGCCGAGACAAAAAAGCCTGAGCCACTCCCAATTTTTTTCTTTTCTGTAGTTGGCTGAGTCGCAGGCTGGTCTTGCTTCGGAGTAGTATTGTTGAAAGGAAAGAAAAAAGGAATACTACCAAAA